>DAHWFZ010000113.1 GCA_027336345.1 Candidatus Wolfebacteria bacterium | reverse complement strand
ATTATCAAATATATAAATTCAATAAGTTTATTATTGATTCCGATGGACTGCGCGAGTTCTTCCGAAAGCATATTTACAATTAATTTTTTGCGGATTATTAAAAGAATTATTACCGAAATAATGGATAGGGCAATCGTTATTATTGATTCCCGGGCTGTTATTGATTCAATATTTCCAAACATTGCTTCAAGCAGATCCTGCTGCGGTATCAAGAGGACTCCTATTGCCAGGCTTGTCGTGAAAAAAATTCCGACAAGAGTGTCTATCGGCAGGCTGGTCTGGTATTTTAAAAACCAAATTCCTGTAATTGCCAGAACAAGCGTTAAAAATGCCCCTATAAAAGGATTAAAATGAAACAGTATTCCAAGCGCCAGGCCGGGCAAGGCAACATGTGATAACGCGTCGCCGACTAAAGACATTTTTTTCAAAATTACAAAACTGCCCAGCAAACTTGCGCTGATTGAAATAAATATTGCGGTCAGTAGCGGCCAATAGGCATTAGTATTCATTACTTGTTCCGTCATCCTGAATGTAGTGAAGGATCTCGGCATAAGATTCTTCGACAAGCTCAGAATGACAATTCTTAATGTTTATGGTGATGATGGTAATCGTGCTCGTAAAAACTTCTTTCGCCTCCGTATAATTCGCGCAATTGGTCGGTTTGCAAAATCTCCGATGGCTTTCCCATGCACAAGTTTCTGTGGTTCAGGCACATAACTTTATCCGCATATTGGTAAACCACGTTTAAATCATGGGAAATTAAAATTACCGCCAAATCAAATTGTTTAAGCAAATAAGTTATTGTTTTATAAACCGATTCCTGCCCGTGAATGTCAACATCCGCCGTTGGTTCGTCAAAAAGAAGAACATCCGGATTTTCCAAAAGCGACCAGCCGATAAGCAAGCGCTGCCTTTGTCCGACTGAAATTTCTCCAAGGCGCATCTTGAGTATTTTTTCATCCAGCTGGATATACTTGAGGATTTTTTCTATTTTTATTTTGGTTACGTTTTGGCTGCGGGCTTTCAGAAATTCCTCAACCGTAAGTGGAATGTCGGTATCAATTTCAATTCTCTGCGGGACATACCCGATCTGAATATGTTTTTGCCAAGATATTTTGCCCTGATATGGGATAAGTCCAAGCAGCGCTCTGAACAACGTTGTTTTGCCGGCTCCGTTAGGTCCGATTATTGCCAATACCTCGCCTTTTTTTACTTCAAAGCTCACATCCTCAACAATATTGGTTCCGCCGATTGAAACATCTAAATTTTCTACTTTTAAAATATTCATAAATCAGTATAATTATACCAAACATAGCGATTAGCAACCAGTGGTCAGTAAAAAATATTCCCTGAGCGGAGCCAAAGGTGTCTGTCATTCTGAGTTTAGCGAAGAATCCCGGCGCTTTTTCAGCCTAAGCTTGTTCCAGAATCTATGTTATAGACTAAACATTATGAATTTTACAACTTTTTTAATTTCATTAGCTATTATCGGAGCCGCCATATTGGCGGGGTTTTATTTAATTTTGAAAAAGTTCAAAGAAAATATTCAGGGAGACAAAGATGA
>DAHWFZ010000094.1 GCA_027336345.1 Candidatus Wolfebacteria bacterium | reverse complement strand
GATGTGGGTCTCTCTGATCCTTTCAAATCAAAGCGTCACTGCTCGCACCTCTCGCATTACTGCGGCAGGCTGTTAGCCTGTACTATTTTTGATCCCCCAAGAAAAATCTTAGGCAAAAATGGTGTCCGGACTTTCCTCCCCCCAGCTTTATACCAGAGAGCTATCATTCCCTTACCTATTTTTATACTATACCAAATTTCTACCAATTGTCAACCTATTTTATCTTCTTCTCCAAAGTTAAAGTGTAGTCTTTAAAACCCAGCTTTCTATACAATTTAATAGCTTTTTCATTTTGAGCCGTAGCTACTGCTGATATATAATTTACTTTTTGCTTTTTGCACCAATCCAAAAAATCTTTCATCAATTTACCTCCAATTCCTTTGCTTCTGAATTTTTCTTCAACCAACGCATCTTCCATTTCAGCATGAATACCTCTTCTGTAAAATCCCCCGACCAAACTCCCACAAAAATATCCAATAATCTTGCCATCACGCTCAACAACCTTTACCAGACTATTTTCATTTTTAATTCTATCCGAATAAAATTTCTTTCCTTCCTTACTATATGTCCATTCCATGTCCAAACTTTTATCAAATTCATTCGATTCCATATTGAACAAATCAAAACTCGGCGTTTGAATATCAGCCAAATCTTTACTTGTCGCTTTACTGATAATAATTTTATCCATATTAAATCAATTATATTTAAATTCCTTTGAAGAAACCGCTGCAAATTCTTCATTAATATCCTCCCACGGAAAAAGACTCATGAAATTTTCAATGCCCTTCTTTTCTGCTTCTTTTTTACTCAGCCCAGCTGTTTCATTTGTAAGCTTACCGTAAAAAGAAACGTCAAAAACTTTATTTTTCCTGTTTGAATAATCAACCCAAGCAGCCGCATAAATAATCTTGCAACTTGGAAATTTTTTCTTTAAATCATTGGCGACTTTTATCGCCGTTGTCCCGTAACAATGGTTATTTTCCACAAGTAAAAATATCGGTTTTTTAGAAAGTTTAAAATTTGGTTTTCTAATCGGCATAAGCTGACGCAATTTAAAACCGCCCTCAAAAAGATACTTATATTGAACCGGCATTATGCGTAAAATACGGAGCTTATATGAAAAAAATGCCCCCGGAAAAGCGCCTCCTCTTAAAATAGGCACAATAGCATCAATTTTTACCTTTTTATTCCTTAAATATTTATCAACTTTTTTATATAGCCTTTCCAAAACTTGCCCATATTCCTCCCAGCTTATTTTTTTAAAATCTGATTTTTTATATTTTACTTCTTTCATATTTTTTAAAATAACTTGCTTCCCTGCTTATCCAATTCTTTATTAACCATAGCATCCGCCTCGCTGTTTTGTTCCCGGGGAATATGCACGAAATAAACCTTTTTAAACTCGGTTTTCAAATTCCAAATTTCAATAAAAAATTCCTGCATTCTTTTTTCTTTTATCTTATATTCTCCATTTAACTGTTTGACTATTAGTTCACTATCCGCCCGCACTTCAATTTCAGTTTTCTTAGTGTTGTCTTTTCCGATCAGCTGCTTTGCCTTTTTAAGCCCAAAAATCACCCCTTGATATTCCGCCTCGTTATTTGTCCCGATTCCCAAATACTCGCCGTATTTCCACTCGCTTTTCACTTTTCCCCTTTCACTTTCCTCTATCACCACGCCAAGCGCCGAATGCCCCGGATTTCCCCTGCTTCCCCCGTCGGAATAAATTATAATTTTTTTATCCATGTTTTTATGTTCTTTTGTTTTAATGATTTACATTCTTCCACGGAAAATCGAACTCGCTGAAAAAGAAAAACCCGCTGGCATATTTATGCCCTCCGCCGCCGTGTTTCTTGCCGATTTTTGCAACATCAATTTTCCCTCCCGACCTCAGTGAAACCCTGACTTTTTTGTTTTTTACTGACCATATTATCCCGATCACTTTTTTCTTTTTATAAATGTAATTTCCCACTTCGGATTCCAAAAAAGGAGAATTTACGGCAAATGCCTTCTTGCCTTCAAAAACAACCTCGGATCCGCTTTCAGCCAATTTTTTGACAAGCGTGTCTTTGTATTTCACAATCGCTCTGCCCTCAACCAGCCGCTTTTTAAAACCTTCTTTTGTTTCCAGTTCTTTTGCAATCCTGTCCCAAAGCAAAAAATCAAAATCGCAAGTATCCAGAAAAGCGATAATCTCCCGCGTATCTTTAACTTTAAACTTCCACAAATCGCTGTCTTCCACGTGAAGCAAAAGTTTCGGAACCTTTTTCCCGGGATGAAAATATTTCCAAGCCAGTATCGCGCCGGAATGAGTATTGTCAAAAACATATTCCGAAGAAATCTTGCCCAATCCCTGCTGGCTGATATGATGGTCTATAACTGTGATTTTTTTGTTATTTTTCAGCAGCTTTTCCATTACGCCTTTGTCGTTATAACAAAAATCAATAAAATAAATCTCCTTGTCTTTTATGTTATGCAAAGGCTGGCTCCTGTGGTTGGTCCCGATATAAGTGGCTTTATTTTTAAATTTTT
>DAHWFZ010000085.1 GCA_027336345.1 Candidatus Wolfebacteria bacterium | reverse complement strand
TAAATTTTAGGATCTCCGGAAACCGCCTTGGTATAAACTTCCTGCAAAGCCAAATCGTCCAGATAAACTGTTTTTGTATTTAAATTTTCCTTATCCAGAATATCAAAAATAGACGTTAAGTTAGGCATAAACTCCTGCGGCAAAACCGTATCCCCTATATTGATGTTTTTTCCGGACGAATCGTTGACTCTGTTTAAAATTTCAGTTTCAATTGTCGGTGCCTCTCCAAAAATAATCCCGGTTTTATCAAACCAGTAGCATTGCTCTATATCATTTTCTGCGTTATTCTGCGTGGTATCAGTACTCGGTTCCGCGTTTTTCCGCGTTTGAATACACCAAATTCCGAATTTTTCCCTTTCTTTCGCGCTGACGGTAACCTCTCTGCCAAAATAATCTTTTTCAATGTCCAGGCTTTCAAGCTGGGGGTATTGTTTTAAAAATCCATCCGGTTCGGTCTGCCAGACTAAAATATTGTTAGCTCCCAAAAAGGACGCGACTGCGGAATTTTTTGTGAAAAAATTTTCCAAATTTGCCGTTAATTCGTCCGGCGAAATCCCTTGAAGGCCGGAAATATTGATTTTTTTTATCTTAAAAACTCCGGAATAACAAACCGTATACACCGCGCCAAATATTGCAATAACCGCCAAAATTACGGCTCCAAAAAAAATAATTTTGGAAAATAATTCTTTCTTATGCTTTTCCTTTTCTGTTTGAAGCCTGTAAAAATCCATAGGGTATTCGCTAAAATACTAATCAAACGCAAATATACAAATATTTTATTCGTAAATTATTTACTGTGAATTACGAAACTTATAAAAATACGCCATTTCTGTCATTCTGAACTTTGTGAAGAATCCAATTTGGATTGAGATCCTTCGGATTACCTCAGGATGACAAATGCCGGAACATTAGACTTGGCGAGGAGCAAACCAGCTCCCGACAAACACAGAGTTTAGGATGACAAGCGGAAGTTTTATAATTCACAGTATTTAAAATTCGTATATCCGCGATTACTCTTTAATCTTATCAGCCTCCGGCGATTTTTTCCACACTCTGATATTTTAAAATATGATATAATAAAAATATGCCACAAACAAAAAACCCTCTTATTTCTGTTATTAAAAAAGTATTGCCGGCCACCGTGACGATTGTCGTTTCAAGGCCGTACAAAGAAGTCCAAAAAGAAACCCTGAAAAATTTACCGTTCTTTTTCGGCCAAAATCCAAAAAAACTCAAAATTCCGAAAGAAGAAATAGATGAAAACGGGATGATTAAAGTGGGCAGTGGTTCGGGATTTATAGCCGATCCGGAAGGAATCATTGTTTCCAACCGCCACGTAATCGGCAACCATACGAGCAGATATATGGTAATGACAACCGACGGCAAAAAATATGACGCAAAAGTCATTGCCCGCGACCCTGTTTCCGATGTTGCGATTTTAAAAATTGAAGACCACGGCAAATTCCCCGTTTTAAAGCTTGGCGACTCGTCCAAACTGGAGCTCGGCGAAACTGTCCTTGCCGCGGGTAATGCTCTGGGAATTTTCCAGAACACGGTTTCAAGCGGAATAATTTCCGGCCTTTCCCGGTCAATCGCCGCGCAAGTGGATTCTGGATCCCCAATGCAGGAAATACACGGGCTTATTCAAACAGATGCGGCCATTAATCCGGGTAATTCCGGCGG
>DAHWFZ010000057.1 GCA_027336345.1 Candidatus Wolfebacteria bacterium | reverse complement strand
CCTAATATCGTAGTGGCGACATTGATAATGGTGGCGACTATGGTGGTTGCGAGATTCTTCAAGGGATTTGTTACCGCTTCAGTCTTGAGCGCCAAACTTCACGCGGCGAAATTCCTGGGAGCTTTTGTCTGGTGGACTGTGGTTATCTTCGGTTTAATCACCGCATTGATGCAATTGGGCATTAATGTCTACATTCTCCAGACGATTATTACCGGAATTGTAGCTATGTTGGCTTTGGCCGGAGGCATTGCCTTCGGAATGGGCGGCAAGGAATATGCGGGCCGCTTAATTGAAAAAATGAGCCATATTATGGAAGAAAAGTAAACTGAATAGCCGGCAGCTTTTATAGCTGTCAGTTGTTAGTTAAAACAAAAAGGCTCTCCGGTATTTCACCGGGGAGTCTTTTTGTTTGTTAAAAGAGATAGAGTATACTTAATAAATACAATTTTTAATTATAAATTTTTAATTTTAAAATAGTGTGGGAATTAAATCATTAAAAAATTAATTGAAAATTAGAAATTAAAAATTTAAAATTATTCTGATTTTATGGGCGCTTTTCTTGTTTTTTTAATTGATCGTTTCGTTTTCAGAATCTCAAATTTTTTGAGGCATTGGTATGTCATAAGTTTTCAGATTTATGCCAACTATATAATCTCCATTTTGGAACAAATGGACAGATTTTTCGCCCTTAAAATCAGTTATAAATATTTGTTTAGTCCGCTTTACGGAGACCGGTCGATTCTCGGATATTTTTTCGGATTTATTTTCCGGCTGGCAAGGATATTTTCCGGAGGTGTTTTTTATGTTATTTTTACCGCGGCGGCCGCTGCTCTATTCCTGGTTTGGGCCGCTGTGCCGCTTTTTATAATTTATAAAATTGTTGAATATTCTCCGGCATTCGGACTGCTGGGACTGAAATAGTGGAGCGGGAAAAAGGGTAATGGAAAACGAAAAAAAGGGAGCGGAAAAAAATATAAAAAATAAAATGCCCCGCGGCGAAATTGAAAATTGTTTTCAAACAATTGCCACTGTTAGGTTATAATAATAAAATGGAACAAAAAATTAATCTGGATAAATTGCGGTTTTCCGATCCTCGTTTGGAATTTTCAAATATTTACCGGTTTTTTTGGCATTTGATCCAGAATTCTTTTTATATTATTGCGACGATCGCGTGCGCGGCCCTTATCCTTTCCGATGTTGTCTGGCTCAGGTGGGCGAGCGTATTAATCGCTTTATTTTTAATCGACAGGCTGTACACGATAAATAAAGCGCTGCACTCAATCAGTGAACTGAATAATGGCGCGCTTGAAGGAATAAACGCGGCGCAGTATGTGGCTCCGAAAGCTTTCAATATCGTTGAAAAATCTTTTGACAAGACTATCGCGGTCGGGGGGGATTTTTATCTGCATATTTTAAAAAAAATAATCAAAGACAAGGGAGTCCGCGGCGCGTTGTGGCGGCTTGAAGTTTCGCCCGAGGAGTTTGAGCAAAAGCTGGACGATGAAATGGAAAAAACAAAAGGCAAGCCCGCGGGAACCAAAAAGGAATTGCTTGAAGCCGCGGAAACTCTGATGAAAAATGCTTTTGCGGGAGCTTATTCAAGCCGCGGCGCTTATGTGGAGATTGAAAATATTTTGCCGGCTTTGGGCCTATCGAATGACGAGTCGATTAAAAAATTATTCAATTTATTTTCAATCGATTGGGATGATTTGAAAAAAGCGCTGATTTTCGCCCGTTTCCGGGTAAAAAGTTTTTGGCCGTTCCGGCTGCCGGAATCTTTGGGCGGATTTGCCCGCCAGAAGCATCAAATCAGGCATAGATATATGAACAGGTCGTGGACCGCCAAGCCGACCCCGACTTTGGATAAATTCAGCATTGATTTTACCGATTTGGCCAGGGAAGGTGAAATTGGATTTTTAATCGGGCATGAAAAGGAGTACGAGCAAATGACCGCCATATTGGGAAGAACGGCCAGGCCGAATGTGCTTTTGGTCGGGGAAGCCGGGAGCGGGAAAGAAGCTCTGGTTCAGCGTTTGGCCCGCAGCATAATC
>DAHWFZ010000030.1 GCA_027336345.1 Candidatus Wolfebacteria bacterium | reverse complement strand
GAACCAATTTCAAATCATAAAGCGCCTTTGTAAAAAAGCGAGAATACAGCAAGTGCATCGTGTTGTGTTCCGCTCCTCCGATATACATCGGAACCGGAAGCCACTTTTTCATTTTTTTTACATCGGCGAATTTTTTCTTGTTTTTCGGATCAGCATAACGGATAAAATACCACGATGAATCAACAAAAGTATCCATTGTATCCGTTTCCCTTTCCGCAGTCCCCTTGCAAATCGGACATTTCACTTTTGTCCAAGTTTTTGCTTTTGCCAAAGGAGATCTGCCGTCGCTTGAAGGCAAAAAGTTATCCAATTTGGGCAATTTAACCGGCAAATCTTTTTCTGGAACAGGAACATAACCGTTGTATGCTGAGCCTGTCGAAGCACATTTCACGCATTTAACCATCGGAATCGGTACGCCCCAATATCTCTGACGCGACAAAACCCAATCATGCAATTTGAAATTCTTTTTCTTCCCGCCCAATCCTTTTTCTTCAAGCCATTTTATCATTTCCTCCCTGGCTTTTTCGGACGTTAACCCTGTAAATTTTTCGGAATCGATTAAAGTTCCATCGTCAGTAAATGGTTTTTGTATATTTCCGCGTAATTCTGCGTTCATTTCCGCGTAGTTCCGCGGCGTTATAACTTTCTTAATTTCCAAGTTATAACGAATAGCAAATTCAAAATCCCTTTCATCATGCGCCGGCACTGCCATAACCGCTCCGGTCCCATATCCGCCCAACACATAATCCGCAACAAACACAGGGACTTCCTGTCCGTTAAACGGATTTATCGCCTTAATCCCCTTTAATTCAACTCCGGTTTTATCTTTTGCCAAATCAGTCCTCATTAAATCAGTCTTCTTTTTAGACTCTTCAATATATTTTTTAACCTCCTCATAATTCTTAATTCCTGATTCATAATTCTTCGCTAAAGAATGTTCCGGCGCCACAACAATATAAGTACAGCCAAAAATAGTGTCCACGCGGGTGGTAAATACTTCAATATGCTCCGGAACCAGTTCAAAATAATACAACCAGATATCAGTATTATCAGTAACTTTAGTATTATAATATTTATTATAAGTAGCGTAGAATTCTTTCCTGGTTTTAAATTTTTCATGGCCAGGTTCCTTTTCGGATAACTCCTTTGCTTTTTTTACTTCAATTTTTGTAATCTTAGCCAGGGTATATCTTTTTTTTGTTTCAGAATTAAGAAATTCCATCACATCCCCGACTTTTACATTTTTAGGAATAAGCCTGTATGAAATATATTTTTCACCGGACAAAACTAACGGTATTAGTGACGGAGTAAAACCAAAAGTTTCTGCGGTTGTCGCTAATGCGTCATTGCGAGGAGCTTGCGACGCGGCAATCTGTTCCGCGGTTTCAGAGATTGCTTCACTCCGCTCAGAATGACTGCCCCCCCTGTCATCCTGAGCCTCAGCGAAGGATCTTATTTGAGATTTTTGATTTTGCTTCGCTTCACTCGCAATGACAAGCGGAAACTTTACAAGCGCTCCCTCCGATCTCCCGATCCAATTTTTTTGAGCCAGTTTGGTGGTATTGGGCCAATCCAAATTCTCCATATCATCAATCAGCCTGTCGGCGTAATCGGTAATTCTAAACATCCACTGTTCAATTTCTTTTTGCGCGACTTCAGCCCCGCATCTTTCGCACTTCCCGTTTACCACCTGCTCATTTGCCAAAACTGTCATATCATTCGGACACCAGTTGACCGAAGTTTTCGCCCTGTAAGCCAGTCCCTTTTCGTACATTTTCAAAAATATCCACTGCGTCCACTTGTAATATTCCGGATCAATTGTTGAAACTTTCCGGTCCCAATCAAAACTCGCGCCCATGCTCTTGAGCTGATTTGTCATATACTTTATGTTCTGCTCCGTCCAATCGCGCGGATTTATTTTTCTTTTTATCGCCGCGTTTTCCGCCGGCAATCCGAACGCGTCAAACCCGATCGGATACATTACGTTTTTCCCGTTCATCCTGTTAAAACGCGCGAAAATATCGGGAATCGCGAAAGCATACCAATGGCCTATATGCAAATTCCCTGATGGATAAGGAAATTCCACCAAAGTAATAAAATTTTTCTTTCCTTTTACGCTGTCTTTTATTTTATAAATTTCTTCTTTTTCCCAAACTTTCCTCCACTTTTTCTCGATTTTTTGTGAATTATATTTAATCATTATTATATAATCTTATTAAAATTAACAAATAAAAACAATCAAAATATATTAAAAAAAGAGGGTGGATAAACCACCCTCTTTTGCCGGCTAATAATCTTCCGGCGCATTGATATTACAATCGTAGCAGTCAACACAGTGATCGAAGTCGCAGTTTAAGGAAGTGTTACACTGCTCAACATCCTTATCCACCAAGGATACAAACCCATTCATGGCGCTCTCCTTTCTCCGAGACAATTAATCAATCTCGGTAGTTATTTTAATTCTTTTGTCTTACAATTTTGTTTCTGTACATCCCAGCAACAAATTCTGCAATATTAAAAGAATTATTTTCACTGGTAATGTCTTTAAGAGAATACACCCTCCCCTTCTCCATCTTAGCAATAATACTTAATCCCTCTTGATCGATTAACCCTCTCATTTTTCCATCAGCAAATACTGCTCCGCCAAAAGATTCTGTGCGAAATTTTAATGATGGATTAAG
>DAHWFZ010000014.1 GCA_027336345.1 Candidatus Wolfebacteria bacterium | reverse complement strand
TTTCCAAACTTATGCTTTTTAAAGCTTTAACCTCCGATGGCTTGCCCTTATTATAATAAAGATTGACATTTTCCAGTTTTATCAAAGAGTCGTCCATAAAATTTTATTTGATTACTTTGGATTATAAACTCGCAAATCCGCAGTATTGTATTACTGAGTCCGCCGCAGCAAAACACCATCGCAATTACCCCCTCCCCGCCGGATGATCCCGCGACACATACGAGCGCGCGCCATAGGAATAATAGACAGAAGTTTTACGATTCAAAGTTTCTTAGCGGTTCAAATCGTATTTGGCATAAATTTTTTCAAATTTATCCACTATATCCCGGGGAAGATTATTTTGCTTTTCAATATATTCTTCTATCCCCAGTTTTTTGACTTTATCAAGAACGTCTTTCTTAATATTAAAGGAGAAAACGATGACTTTTGTGCCGCTAAGTTCGGGATTTTTTTAATTTCTTTTAAAAATTCAAGCCCTATTTTAGAAGATGTCACATTTTCCCCTTTTACATTGCCGGTCATTACCACATCCATAAATATATAATGAGGTTTTACTTCCAAATTACCGATCGCTTTGCGGGCATTTTCCAGATTATCCGCCATTTCCAAATCGCATCTGTCGGTCAGCCTGTGAATCCAAAAAACATCGCGGAAAAAAATCCGCATATTTTCATCACTGTCAACAAGCAAGATTTTTATTTTATTGTCCGGCATTTTGCAAAAATTTAAACGTGCCTTCAAAATTCTTGAATATTACGTCAAAAACAGATTCGGTCTGCAGAGGAGTTATTATGGTTCTCGGCCCGAATTCTCCGATGTTGCCGTTTTTATCGACTGAAGTTACCTTAATCTGGTATATAACCCCGGGCTTTAGATTGGTTACTATAACATTATGGATCAATACGGAGTCATTCGTATCTTCAACTTTCTCCGAGAAACCGTCTTTGGAAATCCCCTCCCCGTAATAAACATTTGAATTAGAAGGCTTGTCCGTTGTCCAAGAAACAATTGTCTGAATTTTGTTTTGTGTTCCGGGAACAAAAGCGTTTTCCACTTTGAACAGGGATATTTTAGGCGCCGCGACATCTTTCGTCGTAATAGCCGTTAAAACTTGATTGGCTTGCAATAAATTATCCTTACTATTATACCCGGAAACATTAATTTCGTATTTTACGGCGGAATTAAGGCCGTCTATCAACATATCGTGGAATAATGTCATAATCGCATCGGTTTTTTTATCAATTTCCCCCGTTGACATATTTTTATATTCAACAATGGAATTTGTCGGCTCTTGCGTCTGCCAAATAACCCTGATGGAATTATCTTTTATTTCAACCACCTTAGCGGTAATTTTTGCCGCCTGAGTAATAAAAGTCATATCGTCTCCCGTGCCGACAACCTGAGGAAGGCTGAACGACTTGACCGCTAAATGATATTTGGTATTGGGTAAAAGATTGCTGATGGTAATTTTATGCTCCAGCACCTTATTACTCACATCAGAGACTTCCTGATTATACAAGCTTGTTGTTGACGCAGTCGCGGCCGCAGTGCTTGAAGAATATTCGGCATCCGTCGCATAATCAACCAGCGAGTATGATTTTACATTGGTAGCCCAAGTAACCGTCGCCGAATCGCCCGTAACGCCGGTTATTTGCGCATTGGCAATAAAAGGCGGGAAAAGGCTCGGCAAGGCCGACTCTATTGAATTTTCAATTTCCGCCTGATATTGCGCGGCATTATCTATGGTTTTTAATTGATCCAAAAAATCCGACAAATATAATGTCTTAAAAGTCTGATCATCGGAATTGGAATAATTGCCGGTATTATCAACTGCCTTCACCTTAAAATGATAGTTAGTACCCATTATGAGGCCTTTTAAGTCGATGCTATGATTATTGGCATATTCGGAATCGCCTCCAACCATCCCATAGCTTGTATCTTTGCCATAGTCAATAAATATCGCGCTCGGCTTATCGGTTGAAATATCTATGGTAGCGCCAAACGCTTCAACATTTTTTACACTCACGCTGTTAATTTTAGGCGGTGTCGTATTTACCGGCATAGCGGAAGGCAAAGATGCCACGCTCACGGTATTTGTCACTATGATTGTTCCTCCCGGATCAGCGGTCGTAAATGAAGATACGGCGGAAGAAGTAACATTGGCGGCGGCATCCATTGAACTGACATCAAAATAATAAGCGGTCTGGGCAGTCAAATTGGAAAGAGTCGCCACGTGGCTGATAGTCAGCGTTTGATCCAAATTCGTGCTCGCCGTAAGGCTGCTGCTTGAAGTCCCATAAAAAACCTGGCTTGTTGAAAGCTCGTCTGTCTGCCATACGATTACGGCCATAGCCGATGACACAACGGGGGTTAGTATATTGGAAATAACCGGCGGCTTAGTGTCTCTGGTTGTGACAAATGTATAATAATAGTTTGACTTATTATCAATTGAAAGGTTCCCGAGCGCATCGGTTGATTTTACATAAAAGTAATAAGTAATCCCGGATGTCAGCCCTGAAATATCAACGACATGCTGGTAAGTGGAACTGGATACCCCGCCCACAAGGGAGTTGCTTCCTACTTCCGTTGCCGCGGACATATAAGCATTATCCGCGTAAACAACTCTGGAATCGGAATCAATATTCGTATTCCATGTTATTGTCGCTCCCTTATCCGAAACACTGCTTACCGCCACATTGGAAATAATAGGACCTCCGGTTGTGGTAAAAGTATAGCTTAGCCCGCTGTTATCATTTATCCCTAAATTATTAAA
>DAHWFZ010000005.1 GCA_027336345.1 Candidatus Wolfebacteria bacterium | reverse complement strand
TTATTTACATTATTTACATTATTGACACCTTTGACATACTTTTGAAAAATTTCTCATTACTTTTATCTTTAAGCATTTCTGTAAACAAAAAATAAAAAATTACATCCAATCTCTTTTGGCATTCTTCTTCTGAAATACCTTTAGCGCGTTTAAATATCACTTTCATTTTTTCTTTTTTTATTTGCTTTTTTACCATTATTATTAATAATATTATTTTTTATTAATAAAAAACTAACTAATTGATAAAACTTTATTTGATGACTATGCGAAGGAAATGGTATAGAAAAATTATCATTTAAAATATTAAATCCATTATCAGTTAACCGTGTTGAAAGTAATTTAAAAATATTAGTCTTAACAAGCAAAATTGGAACTTTCTTAGCTTTTAAGTTTTTTAAATCTTTTAGAAGATCCGGAAAACTATCTAAAATCATTTTGTTCCTTTTTGAATTTTTATATTTATTTACTTGTTTATAAGTAGCGTCTATAAGATAAAATCCTTTGTTTTGGAATATTTCTAACCCCTCTTTGTTTGTATTAGGATTAATTCCTAATACCTTCATAAAAGCAGAAAATAAAGGCTCTTTTATCCTCCCAGAAATATCATAAAAATATTTACCTGAGTCTGGAGGTGATTCAGCGATAACTATACATTTTAATTTTTTAGGCAAATATTGTTTTCGTAAATTTAAATAATAATCTTTTTTGTGCATAAATTATTTAATATCCTCAAATTCCGGCATTTCAAATACAACATTCTCAAATGCATAATCAATAAAATTACGTTTTTTAATCTCTTTATAATTATTATCAGTATATTCAACCTCTATTTCTTTATTATCAAAAGCTCTGTTTAAAACCTTTTTTAATTCAACAAAAAAATCTCTTACAGCATCGTAGTTATTTTTCAAATCATTAACCGTAAGTTTTTCTGCACCCCTAGTCGGCTTTTCTTTAAGCGGGCCATTCATTTCTTTAAAATAATCAGTTTTCCATGATATTTCTTCCAAATGAATTATGCTATTTCTAGTGCCAATTAAATCTTTAACTATCTCACGAAGTTTTACTAAATCTTTAAATGGCAATTCGCCACAAAAAGATGAAAATATAAAATCTAACCTATCTTTTAAATAAAATCTTCTTTTATTTTTGCTGTATTTTGATGAAAATTCTGATTTATTAATTCTATTATTTAACTCCCAAATTATTTGTTCAATTGTTGATTCAAGAAAAAGATGCAAAAAAATATAAGCAAGGGCAATATCCAAAACAAAAAAACGTTCCAAAGATTCGTTTTTCTTTTTCTTATTAATAAGAGCAACCTGCTCTTTTAATTTTTCATACCAAAAATGCCATGTATGTTGAATTATCATTTTTATCTACTTTTTTATTAAATATTCCCAATCGGAACATCAATTTTATCTTTTGCTACACAAACTCCATTCTTAATAATATAACATTCAACATAATGTGAACCCTCATACAGAGTGCTTTCATTTCGACTTTGATAACCCAAATCATCAACAATCTCACCACGCAAAGCATCCAATTTTTTTGCTTCATCCCCGGTATTTTTTATTTTCCATTTAATAGAATACGGTAAGGAAACATTGCACTGATTTATAATAAATTTTAATTTTCTTTTCTTTCGTAATAATTGCTTAGCAGATCTTAAAAAGAACGGCCTGAAACCATCTTGAATAACATTGGCATCTATTTTTACTATATTAGTTATTTTTTCGGAGATACCAAAATCACTTAAAAACTGTTCTCCTAAATCACGTTTCCCAAATACAGTTTTCAACTGATCACAAGAAATTGACTTTTCTAATAAAGTAAATTTATTGCCAAATATTTTTTGCCATTTTTTTAAACTCTCTTCTTCATCTGATTCATCATATGCATCTATGGCCTGCTGAGAATATTTATGGATAACATCTCTAAACTTTAAATACTTCACTTGATCTAAATGACGATTAAAATTTTCTGATGAGAGTACAGGATTTATTACAAGTGGCACTGAAGAGTTTGCTTGCAAATAATCATCAAGACGAGAAAGTAGGCATACAAAAGCCGTTGGAAGATCTGAATAATATTCATCCAGATTGTCAGTTGCCAAAACTTGATTACCAAGAAGCGTAGTTAATAAAATCGACTTAACATCAAATTCTCCTTTTACATCACGAATATATTTCAATAACCGAACTGTTTTTGTAAGATATTTTTTACCTGTTATAGCATTTTGATTATAAAACCACTGAGCATATCTATCTCCATCAGTTGGCTCATATTGATTGGTAGTTTTATTCATAATAAAAACTCCACTATCAACCTTTATGGCCGGAATAATATCGATGTGAAAATCACTTTCATAGTCAATAGTCACGCATCTATTTTTTCCCCTCGTATCTACTTTATCCTTATACCTTTCAAACTTCCTTAATTGTGTCGTTAAGTTATTAAGATAGTCCGAAGGTCCCCAATTATTAACTTGATCCATTTCGAAAAGGACGTCGACATCAAAATCAATGTCACTACTTACTGGTTTTATTATGGTTTCCTGCCTAAATGATCCTTGGGGTTTAGTATCAATAAATTTATCTCCAAACACCTCATCATTTTTCAAAATATTAGTTATTGTTTCAATTCCAGACTTTGCAGTCTGATATCTCGTTTCATTTAGATTGACAATATTTTTAAGAAAATTATTAAAAGAGGTTTCTAATTTCATAATTTATATATTGGATTAAATTGGTCGACCTTATCTGTAAAAAATTGTTTAATATTGGGAAGCGCTTTACGAGCTTCACTATCACCAAGCCCCTTGAGTGATTTAATTTCCTTGATTACATCAAGCCCAAATTTACCATTAGCAACAGAGGGGCTAATACGAATAACATTCTCATGTCCAGCAAGCAATTGTGCTGTACCAAAAGAAGCAGAAGATTGGGCACTCATGAAAAGATCAGCAACTCTAAAACCCCAATATGCTTTACCCATTGGAAATCTTCGCGCTAATTTTATATTTAACGGCTCGGTTGTGCATCCAATACCAAGCACTTTTACTTGATCTTTAGGCCAATTAAGAACTCCTATTGCCTCAACAACTGCTAACCCCATAGGATTATTAGCCCATAATCCACCGTCAACTAACGGAGTACCAGAAGCAGAATTATAAGTTGGAAAATATGTTGGCGCAGCAGAAGTTGCTAAGGCAATATCAACAATTTTTTCTTTATAGTCTCGTTGAAATCTTTCATGATGTGCAGTTTTATAAACGTGAACTTCTCCGTTTTCAAGATTTAAACTGGGCACAACTAATCTATTTTTGCTTTCACCAAGTTTTTTATCAGTAAATTTTATTTCAAGTGACTTACGCAATGGTTCATTACTATATTTAGATATTCCTACACTTCTAAGAAAGCGGGTTAATTTATCACCGTTAAAAATTTTAGGGCCTTCTTGTTCATAAAATTCTAAAAGTTCCTTTGCTGAAAATCCCATCCCCAAACCAAGGGCAATAATTCCACCAGTTGAAGTTCCTACAATCAAATCAAAATAATCAGATATTTTTTTGCCAACTGATTCTTCTATAACGCTTAAAAAAGAAGCTGGAAAAACTCCTTTTATTCCTCCGCCATCAATTGAAAGAATTTTTTTCATTATAATTTTGGAATTACTGAAATTACAATTCCTTGAATTTTAAAATCTTCTGTTAAAATAATTGGCTGATTTTGTGAATTAGTTGAATTTGGCTTAAGCACCACAAAACCGTCCTTTCGATAAAACTCTTTTATGGTTGCGCTATCATCAATGAGGGCAACAACTTTTTGTCCATTTTCAGCATTAGATTGTTGCCTAACAATTACAATATCTCCGTCATTAATTCCTGATTTATCCATTGAATCTCCCAGGGCGCGCAATAAAAAATATTTTGATCCAGGCTTAGCTATACTAACTGAAACAGGAATCATCGCTTCAATATTCTCCTGTGCCAAAATCGGTAAACCACAAGAAAAAGCCATTGTCCCATCTATCGGATCGCAAACCCAAATATATTTTGAATTTTCTTTTTTATCATTTTTTTCTTCCCCGTAAATACTATGTTCCGGATAAGTTTCGTTTATTCTTTTTATAACCAGATCATTTATCTCCGTGTCAGCTTTTGTTAATGGAGTGTTGTCTTCTTTCCAAGTTTCTTGAATTTCAAAACTAAAATATTTTCTGGCTATTTCAGCAGATTCTTCTGCAAGGGATTTTGCGAATTCAAGATATTTTTCCATTGTTTTTTATATTCTATTTTTACTAAGTTCAGATCTAAGACCCATCCATGTTTTCGGTCTCTAAAAAATCTAGGTTTTAACGTATCTCGAGCGACGCACGACTTGGCTGCGGGACTTGGATTCGAACCAAGATTGATGGATTCAGAGTCCATATGCCTACCATTAGCAGATCCCGCAATAATAACTTTTAAAGCTTATTATAATCTCTAAAATTTATCAAATCCTTAAATCTATATACCTTTCTTTTCGCGAGACCTGAATATTATATTTACTTTTATGCGGATGAAATCCCAATTCTTTTAAAGAATTAAAAACAATACTCAATAATGAATCGTTTTTATTGGTAAAAAATAATTTATAAGTACTTGTAGGCTCATGAATGCAAAAACTGCCTTCGGCTTCATATAATCCCCTAAGAAATCTGATTAAATATTCTTCTTTATTTTTTATCCACCCAGGCAATTTAAAATTTAAATTTTTCCTACTGCCTGCCGGAATTCCCAATCTTTTACTTATAAATTTTTGATATAAGTTGATTACTACGCAGTTAGCAGTTTTCACTTTCATAAAAACCGGTAT
Source organism: Candidatus Wolfebacteria bacterium (assembly GCA_027336345.1). Lineage (GTDB taxonomy): Bacteria > Patescibacteriota > Minisyncoccia > UBA6257 > UBA9933 > DAHWFZ01. Next base: position 4,344 of record DAHWFZ010000005.1, on the reverse strand, counting down.
TTTCTCAAAAAAATATTCTACGAAATTACCATATCTATTTATCAATTCTTTATCATCTGAATTACATGTAATATAAAGCCTCTCGGTCCTAGGAAATTTTTCGATGTGCCCATCGCCCAAAATACAGCCAATCAGTTCAGCCAAATCTCCATTTTTAACAAACTCAGGGTATGCAGATTTTATCTTCCCTGTCGCCATCATTGTCTCCCTCCATTTCTTAAAATTATCTATTTTCTTTCGCTTCATTGTCTCGGAAATTTTCCTGATACTCGGATGATTTTCTTTTGTAAATCCCTTACTCCAACTTTTATGCATAGATACATTTTATCAAAAAAATAGTAATTTTACTACCACTAGATGAAATTAAAATAGTATTTGAAATATCCATTAATTCAGTTAGTATAAACCCTATGGAAAACGGATTTTGGTCAAAACTTAAATTTCCGATTCTAGCCGTGGCGCCGATGTATGACATTACGGATACGGTTTTTCGGCAAATAATCGCCCAATGCGGAAAACCGAGTGTGTTTTTTACCGAGTTCATTTCCGTTGACGGGCTTCTCCACCCCAAGTCACAGGAACGCCTGATAAAATACTTTCTGCAATTTGAAGAAATTGAACGCCCGATTGTGGCGCAAATTTGGGGTACTGACCCGAAAAAATTTTACGAAGCCGCTAAAATTATCTCCAAACTCGGCTTTGACGGCATAGACATTAATATGGGCTGCCCGGACAAAGCGGTTGTTAAAATGGGCGCAGGCTCGGCTCTGATTTTAAATCCTAAACTCGCGCAAGAAATTATAAAAGCAACTCAAGAAGGCGCAGGCTCGGCGCCCATATCGGTAAAAACACGTTTAGGATTTAAAGAAAATACAATTGAAGAATGGCTTCCTTTTTTGTTGGAAACAAAACCCGCGGCAATCACAATCCACGGCAGGACAATGAAACAAATGTCCAAAGTTCCGGCTGACTGGGATTCAATCGCCAAGGCGAAAAAAATTTCCGCGCAAATAGCTCCGGATACTTTAATCTTGGGAAACGGCGACGTGAAAACCCTTAACGACGCGTATGAAAAAGCAAAAACTTACGGAGTGGACGGCGTAATGATAGGACGCGGAGTTTTGGGCAACCCGTGGTTTTTCAATCCGGACAAAGACGACTCCACCGTGAGCCAAAAAGAAAAAATTGCCGTTTTAAAAAATCATCTGGCTTTGTTTGAAAAATATTTCAACGGATTGAAAAATTTCAATATGCTCAAAAAACACGTTAAATCCCATATCTCCGGATTCAACGGCGCCAAAGAAATCCGCTCACAATTAATGAACGCGCACGATCTTAACGAATTAAAAAATTTACTGAAAGAACTAACCCGGTAACATTACTTTAAATTTTATCATTAAAGTAATGTTACCGGGCTGGCTAAATAGAATTGGATTTTTACTTTATTTCACTCTTTCCTTTAACCACTTAACTTTCACCTTTAAACTATTTAGTTCCCATCCTCTTTAATTTTTCAATTTCCATTTTTTCAAGAATTCTGCCGTCTCCCGGCTTTAATTTATCCAGATGGATATTCCCGATTCTCAAGCGCTTTAACCCGTTTACGGTTAAAAACATAGTCGCGCACATTCTCCTGATCTGGTGCTTTTTACCCTCCTTTAAAATAATCAAAAATTTATGCGTACTTAAAATTTTTACCCTTGTCGGCAAAGTTTTTCCGTCTTCAAGTTCTATTCCCTCCTCCATTTTTTTCTTTTTCCCCGGCGTCATATCTTCTCTTACCGACACTTCATATTCTTTTTCAATCAAATGGTCGCTGCCTGTAACCGCGGACGTTACTGTGCCGTCGTTTGAAAGCAACAGCAAACCCTCGCTATCCTTGTCCAGCCTGCCCACAACATTCAACTTGCTGAATCTAGGAAAAGTCTGGAAAACCGTCACTCCTTCGCTTTCTATTTTTGAACAAACAACCCCGCGCGGCTTGTAAACAGCCACAGTCATTTTATTGTTTGTTTCCAAGGCGCGCCCAATAACAGCGATTTTATCCTTCGCCGGATCAATCTGAACCCCCATTTCCCTTACCACCTTGCCATTCAAGGTTATCAATCCCTTTCTTATATAATCCTCCGCCTCTCTGCGGGACAAGATTTTTTGTTCCGATAGATATTTTTGGATACGCATAATTTTTATCATACTAGTTTGTCATACTGAACGCCAGTGAAGTATCTTTTGAGATTCTTCGGACATACCTCAGAATGACATCGGAAAATTGACTATAATTTAAATTTCCAGTATAAATAATCAAGCCCTGTAGTGAATTTTGCCATTTATTCGCTATTGCGAATAATTTTTTTTGTAAAAAATTGATGACAAAATCTACTACAGGACAAGGGCGAAAGAGCCCGCTTTTTAATTTAGTATAAAGGAAAAAGTATAAGGTAAAAAAGGAAAATCTTCTTTACCCATTTTACATTTCACTTTATACATTTTACATGGAGAACATCAGAAACATCGCAATTATCGCCCACGTTGACCACGGCAAAACCAGCCTTGTTGACGTACTTTTAAAACAATCCGGAACAGATCTCGGCAAAATTGCCGACCAGGATCTTATAATGGACTCCAACGAACTTGAAAAAGAGCGCGGCATCACCATCTTTTCAAAAAATGCTTCAATCCAATACGAAGGGACAAAAATCAACATCATAGACACTCCCGGACAGGCCGACTTCGGCGGCGAAGTGGAACGCGTTTTAAATATGGTGGAAGGCGCCTTGCTTTTGGTTGACGCCCAGGAAGGTCCCATGCCCCAGACCAGATTCGTTTTGAAAAAAGCTTTGGAGCTCGGACACAAAATAATCGTTGTTATCAATAAAATAGACAAGGTAAACGCCCGCGTAAACCACACTCTTGAAAAAATCATTGAGCTTTTTATGGAACTCGGAGCCACCAATGAGCAGCTTGATTTCCCGATAATTTATGCCGCAGGCCGTTTGGGCAAAGCCGGCTACGAACCGGAACTTGAAAAAATGACGGACATTAAACCGATTTTTGACACTGTCATAAAACACATTCCGGAACCGAAAAACGACGCAACCGGCCCCCTTCAGATGATGACTGTCGCGATTTCCTACGACAATTACAAAGGGAAAATCGGAGTCGGTAAAATTTACCAAGGGAAAATCAAAAACGGGCAGATGGTTTCAAAAATTTCCCGCACCGGGGAAATTTCCAAACATAAAATCACGGGACTTATGTCATTTTACGGACTTGCAAAAATCGCGGTTGAAGAACTTTCAGCCGGCGATATTGCCGCAATTTCGGGAGTTGAAGATATTTTAATCGGAGACACAATTTCCGAAGCGGAAAATCCAATGGCATTGCCGCCGATTTCAATTGAAAAGCCGACAATGAAAATGGTTTTCAGCGTCAACGACTCGCCTTTTTCCGGACAGGAAGGAGAATATTGCACATCAAGAAACATTAAAGAACGCCTTGAAAAAGAACTTATGAACGACGTTGCGTTGGAGCTTGAAGCCGGAAAATCAGCGGAAAAATTCGTTGTTAGCGGCAGAGGCGAACTCCACTTGGCGATTTTAATTGAAAAAATGAGGCGCGAAGGATTTGAATTCCAGGTTTCCAAACCGGAAGTTATTTTCAAAGAAGTTGACGGAAAACAAATGGAACCGGCGGAAGACGTCTGGATTGAGGTTGCCGAACAATATTCCGGAGTGGTTATTGAAAAAATGAGCCGCAGAAAAGGCGAAATGAAAAATATGAACGTTGAAAATGGGACCGCGTTTTTCCATTTCTTCCTCCCGACCCGCGGACTCATCGGATTCAGGAATGAATTTATGATTGAAACAAAAGGCACAGGCATTATGAATACTCTTTTTGCAGGTTACTTCCCGAAATTCGGGGATTTGCCGGAACCGCTCAGGGGTTCATTGATAGTTTCCGAAACCGGAACATCCACTGCTTATTCTTTGTTAAACGCCCAGGAAAGGGGCAAAATGTTTGTCGGTCCGGGAGTTAAGGTTTACGAGGGCCAGGTTGTCGGACAAAACGCCAAAGCCGGCGATATGGTTGTTAACATTTGCAAACCGAAACAGCTTACGAACTTCCGCGCCAAGACCGACGCCGTTACCAATGATTTGATTCCGCCGCAGACACTGAGCATTGAACAGGCGCTTGAATATATCAACGACGACGAACTCGTTGAAATCAATCCAAAAAGCATCCGCTTGAGAAAAAGGATTTTGAAAAACAATATGAGAAAAGGCTAAAAAGTTATTGGTGTTTAGCCGCTAGTAATAAAAAATACCGCTCTAGTTAACTAGAGCG
>DAHWFZ010000091.1 GCA_027336345.1 Candidatus Wolfebacteria bacterium | reverse complement strand
AATTGAAGGCCTTTATACGGGCTACGGATTGACTATCGGCAATGCATTTCGCCGCGTTCTTTTGTCATCAATTCCGGGAGCTGCAATAACCCAGGTTAAAATCAGCGGCGTTAAGCATGAATTTTCAACCATTGAAGGAGTAGCCGAAGACATTCTTGAAATTTCCCTTAATCTTAAAAAAATAAGATTTAAGCTTCATACCGATGAGCCGCAAGTTTTGGTTCTTGAAGCCAAAGGGGATAATAATGTCACTGCCGGAGATATCAAGGTAAACTCCCAGATTGAAGTAATCAATCCGGATATGCACATTGCGACTTTGAATTCAAAAAAGGCGGAATTGAAAATGGAAATAACCGTTGAAAAAGGGTTGGGCTATGTGCCGGTTGAAGCCAGAAAAGCGGAAAAATTGCCGATTGGCGTTATCGCCATTGATGCCATATTTACTCCGGTGAATAAAGTTAATTTTATAATTGAAAATATGCGCGTCGGAGAAAGGACCGATTACAATCTTTTAAGGTTTGTCATTGAGACGGACGGAAGCATTACTCCGGGGGCGGCATTGCACAAGTCATCAAACATTTTGAAGGATCACTTTGGCAGAATATCTTCATTGGAAGTGGTCGCGGAAGAGGAAACAAAACCGGAGACAGAAGAAAAATCCGAAGAAGCCGGAGAAAAAAAGGCCAAAAAGAAAAGCAAAAAATAAACATTAATCGGCGAAAGAACGAAGTGGAGCGAAAGTACGAAAAAATTGGACAATGTACTAACAAAATTTTCGTTATTTCGTATAAATTCGATTTTCGTTGATTCAGTGAAACGTATGAGACACTTAAAAACAGGAAGAAAATTTCATAGGAAAAAAGGACAAAGAAACGCCCTTCTGAAGACTCTGGCCAATAATCTTATTTTGGCTGAAAAAATGACCACAACGGAGGCAAAAGCGAAAGAAATCAAGTCCGCTGTTGAGAAATTGACCACTCTTGCCAAAAAGCAAAAACTGGCCGATTTAAGATTGCTTCTTGCCAGATTGCCGAAGAAATCCGCGCAAAAATTGTTTTACGAAATCGCCCCCAGATATGCAAGCCGGAGGGGGGGATATCTGAGAATAATCAAAGCGGGATTGCAGAGGAAAAAAGACGGGAGCAGGATGGCGGTGATAGAGTTTGTTTAAAGAGAAAGCCGATAATTGACATTGTATTGATAAATAATATAAAATAAAAAAGTCGTTAAAATAATCTAGAAATAAAAAAAGGAAAGACGAAATTTAAAAACTGATACAATAGCGTCATCCTGAATGAAATGAAGGATCTCATATTGAATTATAAGATTCTTCGCTTCGCTCAGAATGACTTGCTATAAATTTTTTTAATTTTTCATTTTTACTTTTTAAGTTGAAACATGGCAGAAAAAGAAAAATTCGAACGTACCAAGCCTCATGTGAACGTTGGTACCATAGGACACGTTGACCACGGCAAAACAACTTTGACCGCGGCTATAACCCACGTGCTTTTTATGAAGGGGTTATCAAAAAAAGAAGAAAAGGTTGACCAAATTGACAATGCTCCGGAAGAAAAAGCCCGCGGTATAACTATCGCGTTGCATCATTCCGAGTATGAGTCTGAAAAAAGGCATTACGCCCACGTTGACGCTCCGGGACACGCCGATTACATCAAAAACATGATTACCGGCGCTGCTCAGATGGATGGCGCTATTTTGGTTGTCGCCGCCACTGACGGCCCTATGCCTCAGACAAGAGAGCATATTCTTTTGGCAAGGCAGGTTGGAGTGCCTAATATTATTGTTTTCTTGAATAAGTGCGATATGGTTGACGACCCGGAACTTATTGACTTGGTTGAGGCCGAAGTCAGGGAACTTCTTAAGAAAAACGGTTTTCCCGGAGATACAACCCCGGTTATCCGCGGTTCGGCATTAAAGGCTTTGGAAGCAAAGTCGGCGGATGATGAAGCCACAAAACCGATTATGGAGCTTGTTAAAGCATTGGATGATTTCATTCCGGATCCGATCAGACAGACCGATAAACCGTTCTTGATGCCTATTGAAGATATTTTCTCAATTGAAGGCCGCGGAACAGTTGTTACCGGAAGAGCCGAAAGAGGTATTATCAAGGTAAACGACGAAGTTGAAATTATCGGTTTGAAACCGACTCAAAAGACAGTTGTTACCGGAGTTGAAATGTTCAATAAATTATTGGATGAAGCAAGAGCCGGAGACAACGTTGGTATTTTGATCAGAGGTTTGAAGAAAGAAGACGTGGAAAGAGGACAAGTTCTCGCGAAGCCGGGGTCAGTCACTCCTCATACCGATTTTGAAGCTGAGGTTTACGTTTTAAGCAAAGAAGAGGGAGGAAGGCATACTCCGTTTTTCAAGGGCTACAAGCCGCAATTCTATATGAGAACTACCGATGTTACCGGTGAAATCGAACTCCCGGCGGGGATGGAAATGGTTATGCCCGGCGATACGGTAACTGTTACCGTCAGGTTAATCGCTCCGGTTGCTTTGGAAGAAAAACAGAGGTTTGCTATCCGCGAAGGAGGCAAGACCGTTGGAGCAGGAGCTGTTACTAAGATTATAAAATAAAATATTTAGACATTTGAACATTTAAATATTTAAAAATATTAAGTATGGCAAAAAAGGAAGAAATACAACCTAAATTACGTCTGCGGGTAAAATCTTACGACCATAAATTGATTGATAATTCTATCAAGCAGATTATTGATACCGCTGTAAGGAACGGCGCCGAAGTTGTCGGCCCGATTCCTTTGCCTACTCAATTCAAAAAGTACACGGTTAACCGTTCCACTTTTGTCCATAAAAATCACAGGGAGCAGTTTGAGCTTCGCGTCCACAATCGTTTGATTGACATAATGAACCCTAATCAAAAGATTATTGAATCATTAAGCGAACTCAACTTGCCTTCTGGCGTTGATATTGAGATTAAGATGAAATAGTCTAAGCGCAGAATTATGCGGACTAAAACGCAGAATAACGCAGAAACCAAAAACCGCCCTTCCCGGGCGGTTTTTGGTTGAGTATTTTAGTTTTGAATTTAATTCATTTTGCGGATATACTATAAATAATGTAAGGCTAAAAAATCAAAGATCAAAATTACAATTTAAAGTTAAAAAATATTGTCAAATGTCATTCTGAGTTTGCGAAGAATCTTGTAAATTAATATTAAGATCCTTCATCACATTCAGGATGACGCCATTATTCCAACTTTAAAATTTTAAACTGTCATTTTCCATTTTGATATTTACATTTTTAATTTAAAACGTGGTACGAGAAATTTCAGCGGGAATAATCATATACAGAAAGACTCCCGAGGGGCCGCGGTTTTTGAT
>DAHWFZ010000089.1 GCA_027336345.1 Candidatus Wolfebacteria bacterium | reverse complement strand
GATTGAATATCTTTTTTTCTATAATTCCCAGAGAGTCCACTATGCTTTCCAAAACAAATTATCACCGTTGCAATATATGTTATCATTGAAAAATACCAATAAAATAACCTTGGAGTCCGGAATAGGGTGCGGTTATACATTAATTTGATATATCCTATGTGTGGGATGTATAATATAAAGGCAATGACCCGGTAACATTACTTTAATGATGTTTTATCTTAAGGTGTGAAATATCGGGCATAAAAGTCAGCTAATTTAATTAGAATGTTGCTTAGTTTTAATAATTCAGCTTTGAATTATTAGGTTAAAGTAATGTTACCGGGATGACGGAAATTCAACTGCTGAATAAACCAACCTCCGTAGAAAAACCGGGGGGAATAAACGCTAAAATAATCATTCTGTGGATTACGGGTATTATTGCCGCGTTTGTTTTTGGCTGGTTTTTGAATACTTTTTTGGGATCCGACGGATCCGGCGCTTTGGTTTTGTCCGTTGTCTCCGGCATTGTGTTCTTGTCAATTTTTCTTTTGCAGACCTTTTTTGTTTCCGAGAGCGGGCCGTCGGCCTTTGCTCTTTTTTTAGAGAGTATTTCATTGGTTCTGCCGTTTATTGCCAAATCTCCAGTAATTCTTTCTTTTTCAGCCGTTATATTCGTGATTTTATACGCGGGGAATTCGGCCGGCAGGAAGGCGTTAAGAAATAATTTAAAGATTGATTTTTGGAATACGAGCAAGGCGGTTTTGCCGAAAGGCATTGTGGCGATTTCATTATTAATCGCGGGGCTTACTCCGGCGTATATGGCCGCGTCAGGAGAACAATTTCCGGTTTCGCCGTTTTTATTCCGCGAAATTGTTTCTTCCGGGAGCTTTATAATGGACAGGGTTTTGCCCGGATTTAGCCCATCCGCGACCATAGAGGATATCGCTAAAAATACGGCTGTTCAAAAATTAAATCAGGTTCCGAACGCGAGGAGCTTGTCGGATTCCGCAAGACAACAAATTATAAAAGAGAGCGTTTCCGGATTTTATCAGATGCTTTCTTCTTATGCAGGCACCACTATTAACCCGAAACTTACGATTCCTGATTCGCTGTATGAAATAGCAAAGGAAAATTTTTTAAAACTTCCCGAAACCGCCAAATATATGGTTTATGCGGCATTTGGTATTCTGGTATTTTTTACAATTGAAGCCGTCAGCTGGCCGTTGCGCATGGCAATTTCTGTTTTTGCTTATATCGTGATGGAAATTATGCTGGCGCTGGGGTTTGCCCAAATAGTCTTTGAGCAGCGAAGCAAGGAAATAATTATTACTTAATAACTTTAATCAGCGAAAAAACGAAATGGAACGAAAGTTCGAAAAGCAACCTAATTGGTATTTCATAATATTTTAAATTTCGTTATTTCGTATTATTTCGATTTTCGTTGATTCAGCGGAGCGTATGGATTATTATAAAATTTTAGGCGTTGATAAAAACGCCTCACAAGAAGAAATAAAGAAGGCTTATCGAAAGCTGGCGCATAAATATCACCCCGATAAGCCGGGAGGGGATGAAAGAAAATTCAAGGAATTGAATGAGGCATATCAGATTTTGTCCAATCCCCAAAAAAAGTCCCAATACGATAAATTCGGGCGTGTTTTTGAAGGGCAGCAATTTAACGGCGCTCAAAGCGGCCCTTTTGGCGGACCGTTCGGAGGATTCGGACAAGGCGGAGGTTCGTTTGATTTTGATTTCGGCCAGTTTGCAGAAGGCGGGGATTTCGGCGATATTTTTGACGCATTTTTTGAAGGATTGGGGATGAGAGAAAGAAGGCGCACTTATCGCCATGGCTCCGACGTTCAAATTGCCCAAGAAATTACGCTGGAGGAAGCTTTTAGTGGAACGGAAAAAAATATTGATTATAAAATTAATGTTAAGTGCGACAAGTGCGAAGGATTGGGCAGCGATCCCAAAGCGGGGTTTGCTTCGTGCTCGGTTTGCGGAGGCAGGGGGGAAATCAAAGAAACAAAAAATACTTTTTTCGGAAGTTTTACCCAGGTAAAAGCCTGTGAAAATTGTTACGGCAGCGGGCAGGTCCCCAATAAAATTTGCGATAAATGCAAAGGGAAAGGGGCGGTAAAGGGCGATAAAAAAGTTTCAATAAAAATATTACCCGGCGTTTCCAACGGGCAAATTATAAAAATAAAAGGCGCCGGCGAAGCCGGCGAACGCGGAGCTCCGGAGGGCGATTTGTTTGTCACCGTCAAAGTAAACTCCCATAAAATTTTTATACGCGAAGAAGATAATTTGATTGTGAAAAAAGAAATAAGCATTATCGATTTGCTGTTGAATATCGCCGGCGAAGATAAAAAAATAGAAGTTTC
>DAHWFZ010000045.1 GCA_027336345.1 Candidatus Wolfebacteria bacterium | reverse complement strand
GTTTTGCAGATTGTTTTCCAGCCCGGCGCGGATGTCTTTTACAAGATTTAACAGGTCTTCTTTTTTGAAATCAATATGAGCCTCTTCAACATAAGAGCTCAAAAAATCCAAACGCGCTTCGATTTTTGCGAATTCTTTTTGGATTTGGTATTGCTTGCCGGAAAGGGACGATTTTTTCAGGCGGAGCTCCGCGGCTTGTTTGTTCTGATGCTCGGTTGATTCAACTTGTCTCAGGTTTTCTTCCAGCGCTTTCAGTTCGCTGTCTTTGCCGGAAATTTTTTGTTCAAAATCGCTGATTTGGATTTTATTTTTATTCAGCCCCTGGTTTATTTCCGATAATTTAAAACCGAAAAAATTATTTTCAATGTCTTCCAGCTCTTTTTGTTTTTCGCCGCGTGCTTCGTATTTGGAAACCTGGCGCTTCAGCATTTTTAAGCGGGGGAGCACTTCTTCAAGGGTGATTTTTATTTTTTCCAGATTTGCCGAGGTGGCTTTCAGCTTCCTTTCCGCTTCTGATTTTTTAAGCTGGTATTCTTTCAATCCCAGAACTTCTTCAATCATCATCCGGCGTTCTTCGGGGCTTACTCGCACAAACAAGTCGCTGGAGCCCTGGTTGATTATGGTAATGCCTCTGGTGCCCAGCCTTGCGCGCGCGAAAGAATCTATGATATCTTTTGCGCGGACTTCCGACTTGTTTAACAAATACGAAGAATTGCCGTCGCGGCTGACTTCTCTGGCGATTGAAACTTCGTCAAAATCAACCGGGAAAAATCTTGAAGTATTGTCAAAGCGAATTGCGACTTGAGCCATTGAAACCCTTGGCCGTTTCGGGGTGCCGGCAAAAATCAGGTCTTCCGCCTTGGCGCCCCGTAAGTTTTTAGCTTCGCGTTCGCCCAAAATCCAGCGGATGGCGTCTATGACATTTGATTTGCCAGAACCGTTCGGGCCGACAACAGCCGTAATTCCTTTCGGGAATTCCAGCACGGTTTTTTGCGCGAAGGATTTGAATCCGTTAAGTTCTAAACTTTTCAGAAACATAAATTTTTATCTTTGGGTCATCCTGAGGTAATCCGAAGGATCTCTACTTGGTGATATTAAACAAGATTCTTCCGAGTACGTCAGAATGACTGTGCGCGTTATCCGGAGTAAAGTACTCCGTCATCACGAGCAGAATATTTGTCATCCTGAGGTAATCCGAAGGATCTTATTAAGATTATTTACAGAGGGCAGAATGACAAAAATAAATTTTAATTATTGAATGCCGTTTAATTTCGCGAGCGCGTTTTTTGCCGCTTCCACTTCCGCTTCCTGCTTTGAAAATCCTTTTCCGTTTCCCGACAATGTATCGCCGAAATAAACTCCCACTTCAAAAATTTTATTATGGTCAGGGCCTTCTTCTTTCAAAACTTTATATTCGGGAGTCACTTTCAGTTTTTCCTGGATAATTTCTTGCAGCAAGCTTTTCGGGTCTTTATAAAGCTTGTTGTCGGTAATTTCTTTTGTCATTACCAAAACATTCTTTTTTATAAAATCAGCCGCAACGTCGTATCCTTTATCCAGATAAATCGCTCCGATAAGCGCTTCAAAAGCGTTTGCCATTATTACGTCTTTTGCCCGTTCGGTTTCTTTGGCTCCGCCTTTGGACAGATATATGGCGGTGTCCAGATTTATTTCTTTGGCGATTTTTGAAAGCGTTTGATAATTAACCAAAGCGGCGCGGATGCTTGTGAGTTCGCCTTCGGCCAAATCCGGAAATTGTCCGTAAAGATTCTGGGTAACAGCCAATTCCAAAACCGCGTCGCCTAAAAATTCAAGGCGTTCGTTATGAGGGACATCCCAATTCGGATTCTCGTTTATGTAGGAGCGGTGGGTGAGCGCTTCCTTAAGAAAGTTTTTATTCGTAAAAGCCACCCCGATTTTTATTTCTAAATTTTCTGAAGCTGTCGGCACGATAATTAAGCAACTGGTAAACAGTAATCAGTAAACAGGTTTGGAGATTCCTAGTTACTGGTTACCGGTTACTAATCGGCAGTTTTTTTATTTTCCATTTCCTTGAATACTGTTCCCAGCACGCCGTTTACGAATTTCCCGGAGCTTTCTCCGCCGAAATTTTTTGCCAGCTCTATGGATTCGTTAATGGCGACTTTTTCCGGAGTTTCCGTATGATCCGCGTAAAGCAATTCGTAAAGCCCCATCCGCAGGACATTCCTGTCTATTATCGGGAGCTGATCAAGCGGCCACTGCGGAGCGGCGCTTTTTATTATTCCGTCAAGTTCTGACAGATGGGCGATTACGCCATTTGCCAATTTCCAGCCGAATTCCGGTTCATCAATGCCGCTGCCGAATTCAGCGAGATTTCTTTCAAAGACTTTTATAAAGTCCTCGTTTTTTTTATAAAAATCCCACTCATAGAGCGACTGCAAAAGTATGGAGCGGATAAGATGTCTTGTGGCCATATATTGAAATTATGAGCTGATTAGTTGGTGTCTGTTATTTTGAGATATTCGTTTGTTGGAAGCTGGCTTCTTTTTAGTCAGGGCTAAGAATCTTGCCGGTGTCATTCTGACGTACTCGGAAGAATCCGCGTTTAACGAAATCCTTGCGCCATTCGCTGAAGCTCAGGCGGCACGCGGTTACTGCATTCAGGATGACCGCGCGCAAACTTCATGATTCACGAATAAATTATATCACAACATTTATAAAAGGCACATAATTTTTATTTATGTGCCTTTTATAAATCTTATTTTTTTGCTTTAACTTTTTTCGCTTTTACAACCTTGCCCTTGTAGCTTCCGCAGTTAGCGCAAATTTTATGGGCTAATGCCGGATATTTGCACGTTGGGCAAACAGCGATTGTTGTCGGTTTCAAAGCCAAGTGCGACCTTCTTCGGCCGACTTTGGACTTTGAATGATGTTTCATTGGTACGCCTCCCATAGTTTTAAGTGAAAAGTGAAAAGAAAAAAGAAAAAAGTTTTATTTTTTCCGTTCGTCTCTTACCTCATAATTACCTGTTTATATTATGGTTTTGATCGGGAAAAGTCAATAAACCCTAACAGTCCCCCTTTAAAAGGGGGATACAGGAGGTTTGCATTTTGGAAGGGAGACAAGTAACCCTCCTCCTAAAGGAGAGCAGGAGGTTCTGCAGGTGAGCATTGCCCTCCTTCTAAAGGAGGGGTAGGGAGGTTTGGCTTCGTAATTCAAAGCCAATTGTGTTAAGATTTTTTAATGAGCAAAGATTCAAATAATGCTATAAAAAAGGAAGATATCCAGACTGAAACAATGTTGCGTCCGGATTGCTGGGATGACTATATAGGGCAGGAAAAAGTGAAAAGCAATTTGAAAATAATGCTTGAGGCCGCTAAAAAGCGCGGGGAATTTCCGGATCATTTGTTATTTTACGGGCCGCAGGGTTTGGGCAAGACAACCTTGGCGACTTTGATATCAAAGGAACTCGGCGCGAATTTGCGCGTCACCTCGGGCGTTAATTTGGAAAAGTCCGGCGACTTGGTTGCGGTCCTGGCGAATTTGGAAAAAGGCGACGTTCTATTTATAGATGAAGCGCACAGGTTAAACAGGATGATTGAAGAAATTCTTTATCCGGCCATGGAAGCCCGCAAACTTTACATTACGGTCGGCAAAGGGCCGGCGGCGCGTATGCTTACGTTGGATTTGCCGCCGTTTACTTTGGTTGCCGCCACCACTCGTTTGAACCTGCTTTCATCGCCGTTTCGTTCGCGCTTTGGAGCGATTTTCAACATTGATTATTACGGTTTGGATGAAATTGAAAAAATAATTTCGCGGTCCGCTCAGATTTTAGGTTTGAAGCTCAGCGATGATGCGATTGGCATTCTGGCCAGAGCATCGCGGTTTACTCCCAGAAACGCCAACCGGCTGTTGAAGCGGGTGCGCGATTTTGCGGAAGTGAAAAATTTGGAAGTTATTAATGCCGGCATTTGCAATCATACGATGGAATCTTTGGAGATTGATAATCTGGGTTTGGAAAAATACGACCGCAAGCTTTTGGAAATAATCATTAAAAAATACGACGGCGGTCCCGTCGGCTTGAACACGCTGGCGGCGGTATTGGGCGAAGACAGGGGGATTATTGAGGAAGTTTACGAGCCGTTTTTGATAAAAACAGGTTTGCTGCAAAAGAGCTCATCTGGTAGAATAGCCACAGCAGATGCGTATGAGCATCTGAATTTGGAATTAAAAAGTTAACTGGTTAACGCGTTAAAAAGCTTAATGAACACGTTAACTCGCAAACTCGTTAATTAAATAATAGATTTAATATATGTCTTCACTATTTAATAATTATTTATATAATCCGCTTTTAAGTTTTTTGATTTATCTGTACCATCATTATTCTTTTAACGATATTGGAATCGCCGTTATTGTTTTGACTATTCTTGTCAGGGTCGTTTTGTTCCCGATTTTTTACAAGGGCGCGAAGGATCAGGCGATAATGGCAAAGATTGCGCCCAAGCTGAAAGAAATACAGATAAAGCACAAAGACGACAAGGAAAAGCAGGTGAAGGAAACCATGGCTCTTTATAAGGAGCATAATGTGAATCCGTTTTCACAGATTTTTTTGCTGATAATCCAGCTGCCGATATTGATTGCGGTGTTTCGGATATTTTCAATCGGGATTAAGACTATCAGCAATTTGAATCCGTATTTTTTGGGGGTTGTGAATCTGACTGAAAAAAATCTTATCATTGTCGTGCTTGCCGCGATTTTCCAATTCTATCAGTCCAAGCTGATGCTGCCCAAGAGCGCAATGAAATCAAAAGATTTGTCTCCGGCCGAACGCGTGAGCAAACAGATGATGTATATCGGGCCTATTATGACCATTGTTATTTTCTATTCGCTGCCGTCGGCAATTGGCCTTTATTGGTTGACTTTTTCAGCATTTTCGGTTATTCAACAGATAGTGATAAACAAGCGGATAAACATCAATCAAGAGCTGAAAGAGGAGGGAAAGAAGCTCGGGATAGAGTAAATCAACGAAAAGCGAAACTGAACGAAATAACGAAAGCAGAATTAATTTTTTCCTGCATTTTCGTAATTTCGTATTAATTCGTTCTTTCGTTGATTAAACATTATGGAAACAACAATCAAAAATTTAATAGAAAAAATGGGCTTTACGGATTATTCCGTCAGCTTTGATTCCGAAAGCAACCGTTTCAGCATTCTTATCAATGAAAATTTTTTTGAAAGGGCGCTGCCGGATTTTGTAATGGATTTGAACCAGGTTGTAAAACTGATTGCCAAAAAAAATAATATGGAGCCGGTCGTGGTTGATATAAATAACTACAGGAAGCAGAGGCATGATCTTATTTTGGAATTGGCGCGCGCCGCGGCCCGCAAAGCGATTGCGAATAAGCAGGAAATATCCTTGCCCCCGATGAACGCGTTTGAAAGAAGATTGATTCATATGGAACTTGCCGGCAGGCCGGACCTTAAAACCGAATCAATCGGCGAAGGAAAAGAGAGGAGCGTGATAGTAAAACCTATTTAAGAAAAGCGGAAAGAAAAAAAATTTATTTACTGAGCTTGTCGAAGGGTAGCTGTCATTCTAAGCTCCACGAAGAATCTTGCTTTTTGACTGATTAAAATTGCATAACCTCAGATACATCCTGGACTCCATAAAATGCTAATCATGGAGTATTATAATCGCATACACTGCAAATATACCGGCATCAAAGGCATCTTGAAGCTATATGACGATGCCATAAGATATCGGTATATGATTACCGA
>DAHWFZ010000055.1 GCA_027336345.1 Candidatus Wolfebacteria bacterium | reverse complement strand
CAGTACAGAGATCATCTTCTTTCTCTCATTGCCGTCTGACCGGGGATTTCTATTTCGTGTCTACGAAATGGGGGTCAGATTATATCGGGTGTTTTATATTGGTTATTTTTAAAACCGGTAATTTGGTATAATTGATTTTATATGGATATCAAAGGAGAACAAAGGCCATGGGGGTCATTTGAACAATTTACCAATAACGAACTTAGCACTGTTAAAATTCTTGATGTAAAATCAGGAGAGAAATTCAGTTTGCAGTACCATAATAACAGGGATGAATTCTGGAAAGTTATCAGCGGCAATCCGACGCTAACTGTCGGAGATGAGGAAAAAATCGGCAAAGAGGGCGATGAATTTTTTATTCCCAAGAAAACAAAACACAGAATACAAGCCAATGATAAAGATGTTAAGGTTCTTGAAATATCATTTGGAAATTTTGACGAAAATGACGAGATAAGGATTGACGATATTTACGGAAGGAACCGATAAATAAGTATAGTTGTAAACCGGGTTGTATCTGTCCGGCTTTTTCTATTTTTATCGCTGATAGAGTATAATTTTAACGAAAAATAATATGATTTTTTCTTTATCGCAAGTTTTGCAGCTGTTATTGCAATATAAATATTTGATTTTGTTCCCGATTGTGATTGTTGAGGGGCCGATAATTACGGTTATCGTCGGTTTTGCGGTCTCTATGGGTTATATGAATTTTTATATAACTTATGCGGCTGTTGTTTTGGGAGATTTGACGGGGGATGCCGCTTATTACGCAATCGGCCGCTTCGGGAGGGAAAAGTTTTTAAGCAGATGGGGGAAATATATCGGTTTGAATCCGGCAAGAGTCATACACGTGGAAAAGCATTTTGCGAAACACGGCAGCCGGACTTTATTTATAGGGAAAATGGCGCACGGCATCGGGGCGATATTTTTGGTTGCCGCGGGGATGGTGCGGATGCCGTTTATAAAATTCATCAGCGCGAATATGACCGCGACTTTGCTTAAATCGTTGGCCTTGCTTTTGATCGGATTTTATTTCGGGCAAGCCATAACAAAAATAAATTCAATTTTGCAATTCATCAGCGTTTTTTCAATCATCGCCGGCATTATAGTAATTCTTGCTTTCTTTGCGTATTATCATAAAAAAGAAAGCGACAAGCCCTATGAGTAATTTTTAGCATGGATAATTTTGAAGAAAAATCGATACAGACGGAAAATGGCAAAATTTTTTATTATTTGGACGCGGCTTTTCCGGGCAGGCCGACAGTGGTTCTGTTGCACGGGCTTTCATCAAACCATACTACGTGGATTAACGCGATGAATATTTTGCATAAGCATAAATATAACAGTATGGCCATGGATATCAGGGGGCATGGTTTGTCGGATAAAACCAAGAAAAAAGAACTTTATGAATTGCCGGTGTTTTCAAAAGATTTGGATTTGATCGTGAAAAAAGAAAAAATCAGTGATTTTATTTTGGCCGGGTATTCGTTCGGCGGGCAGATTGCTTTGGATTACGCGGCCAGATTTCCGGAGTTTGCGAAGGGCCTGGTTTTAATCAGCGTTAATCACGCGAATCCGCTGGAATACGCGGGTTTGAGGTTTTTGACTCCTGTTGCTTACGGGTGTATAAATTTATTAGCTTATCTTTTGCTATGGCAGAAGAGAAAAAAATACCATTATTACCGGCATGGAAAGGCGGTCGGATATTGGGATTCGGTGTGGGACGGCTTAAGAACTATGCCGATATCCGTAAATTTTTGGATGCTGGCCAATGAGTTCCAAATAAATCTCAGGAGCGCGGCTAAGCATATCAAGATTCCGACCGTGATAGTTTACGGGGGAAATGACGCTTTTATAACCGGGAAGGAAATGAAAGAAATGGCAAATGAAATTTCGGGTTCGGAAATAATAGTTTCAAGCAATCCCGACCATTTTGTCGGGACTAATTCCCAGGATGAAACAACAAAAATAATTTTGGATTTTCTTAATAAAGCCGCGAAATAACGCGGAATTAATGCGCGGAAAGACGCGGAAAACAAAAATGAGAATAGCAATATTTAGCGATACATTTTTCCCTCAAATAAACGGAGTTGCCAATGTCGCGTACCAATCGGCAAAATCTCTTGCCGATCTTGGGCATGAAGTGGTAGTTTTTGTCGCTTCCGCTAAATCAAACAAAGAAACAGTAAAAAATTCAGGCAATTTTAAAGTTGTTTTTTATCCGTCAATGCCGGCGTTTGTTTACCCGAATGAACGGGCGGCTTTTCCGGTGGGAATATCGGCATCAGTGCAATTGATGAAATTCAATCCCGATATTATCCATAGCCATACTCCGTTTTCCATCGGTTGGGCGGCTATTTTTGCCGCGAAATCATCCGGGGCAAAACTTGTGGGGACTCACCACACTTTTTACGATCATTATTTGAAACACGTTAAAATGGATTACGATTGGGGCAAGAAACTTTCATGGAAATTAACAGTCGGATATTATAATTTTTGCGATTTGGTTTTAAGCCCTACCCAGTCATTGGCGGACGGGCTGGTTGAAAACGGATTGGGAAAGCCGGTAAAAATTTTTCAAAATCCTATTGATACGGAGATATTTGCGCCTGTTACAAAAATCAAAAAAGATTCGCTTAAAAAGAAATTCGGAATTCCGGGATTGTCGCTGGTTTATATGGGGCGTTTGAGTTATGAAAAAAGCATTGATCAGGCAATAATGGCGTTTGCTTTGGCTGTTAAAAATAATCCGAAAATAAGGCTTATGCTTGTCGGTGATGGTCCGGAGAAAGCCAAATTGGAGCAACTTTGCAGTGATTTAAAAATAGCGGATAAGGTTATTTTTACGGGAGTTTTAAGAGATAGCGAACTGGCTGAGGCTTTGCAGGCAAATGATGCTTTTATCACCGCCAGCAAAAGTGAGAATATGCCGTTATCGGTTTTGGAGGCAATGGCGACTGCTTTGCCGGTTGTTGCGGTTTCCGAGAAGGGTTTGAAGGAAATGATTAAAGACGGCGTTAGCGGGCTTTTATCTCCGGCGGATAATGCCGAGAAAATGTCTGAAAATATATTAAAAATATTTTCAGATGCCAAGTTGATTAAAAATATGGGCGCGGCTTCGCGCAAATCGGCGGAACAATATTCGGGTGAGAATATTACAAAGTCGCTGGAAGAAATATATAAAAATATTTTAATAAATAAAATTTAATTTA
Organism: Candidatus Wolfebacteria bacterium; assembly: GCA_027336345.1. GTDB lineage: Bacteria > Patescibacteriota > Minisyncoccia > UBA6257 > UBA9933 > DAHWFZ01. The sequence continues at coordinate 6,471 of DAHWFZ010000055.1, read as the reverse complement.
TGGCAGAAACAAACAAGAAAATAAAAGTTTGCCTTTATCTGGAATTCTATCATTTTATGGGCGGAATTTTGTTTAAAAATATCGGCACGGGATTGTTGTCGTCCTATAAAAATCAAAGGACAATTTTAAAAACTTTGGGAGTTGAATTTACGGAGAAATGGGATGATTCCTGCGATATTTTGCAAATCAATACTCCATGGTTGAAATCCTTGTGGCTTATGAAAAAGGCTAAAAGAAAAGGGAAAAAAGTTATTGTCTGGTCGCATGTCAGCGCGGAGGATATAAAAGGCGTATTCCGGTTCAGCGGATTCCTTTCGGTTATTGCCAAAAAGTATTTGGCTTATGCGTATAATCAAGCCGATATTATTTTCGCTCCAAGCGAGCATACAAAAAATCTTTTGCGAGGTTACGGGATTAATACTTCCAAAGTTATCGTAATGTCTAATGGCGTTGATGTGAAAAAGTTTTCCCATAATGAAAAAAAGAGGCAAGAGGTGCGTGAAAAATACGGATTGTCCGGAGTGGTTGCGGGTAATGTGGGGCTGGTAATACCAAGGAAAGGAACTCACGTTTATTTGTCTCTCGCGAAAAAATTTCCAAAAATCAGTTTTGTCTGGTTTGGCAAGATTTACAGCTCGGCGATGGTTGAAGCTCTTCCTAAAAAGCTTCCCGTAAACCTTAATTTTACCGGCTACGTTGATGACATTGTGGCGGCTTTTGACGCGTTGGATATTTTTATGTTTCCCGAAAGAGAAGGCAATGAGGGTATGGTAGTGTTGGAAGCGGCGTCATTGGGATTGCCGATGCTGTTAAGAGATATTCCCACATATAAGGGATGGATGATTGACGGGCAAAATTGCTTGATGGCAAAAACGGATGAGGAATTTGAAATTAAACTTAAAGAATTGATTGAAAATGACGATTTAAGAAAAAAACTGGGTGAGAATGCGAAAGTTTTGGCTCAAGAAAGGAGTATGGAGGCTTTGGGCCAAAAAACTTTGGAAGTGTATAAAAAACTTTCAGGAAAATAGGAATTAATAATCGGCTGTGAGAAAAAAATCTTGCTACACCACAATGTAGCAAGATTTTTTTATGTTGTGGTTGAAACAAGATGATGATATTCCTTGTGAAATACTTTTTTTGATATTTCAAATATTCCAAAAGTTATGAAAAATGCCGAGAAGACATCAATGGAATAGTGAAGATGCCCCAAGAGAACCGCTGTGGCTCCGGCAAATGTGCACGCTAAAAATAAGTATTTGAATTTTTTATCATGCCAGAATATAAGTGACATCAAAAACGGGAATCCGGTATGGGCGGAAAAGAAAAGATCGTCCCCGGAACTTAATTTATGCAAAAAATCCGTACCGTCAAGATACAGCGCTCCGACCGGAGGGGCGAGGTGGGTTAAGACCATAAAGAGCGATCGGATTATTAAAAATAACGCGGAGCTTTTTAATATGAAAGAAATGCGTTTTGGCGCATAGAGGGCGATTACAATAACAATTCCGATAAAAATCGCAGCTCCGGTTGAATAGATAAAATCAACGTTGATAATCGGCAGGTTATCAAGAAAAATATCGGTTACGGAATTGCTCGCGTGTATCAGGGTATAAGAATTTGCGTAGTATGTTGTCAGAAGTCCGATGAAAAACAAAACAATCGCGATAATCAAATCCCACAGGAAGTTTTTTTCCGTCCAGAAAGTTTTGTATTTATTGGCTATGTGCTTCATTTTAAATTAAATATTTTAAATTATGAAATTACGCTTTGTCATGCTGAGCTTTGCAAAGCATCTCATTGTTATGCAGAGTTGAAATCCTTCCGGGTACCTCAGGATGACGGGAGAGTATAAGTTTAGAATTTAGTAGTTCAGAAACTTAAGGTAAATAAATAATAATGAACGAAAATTTGTTCATTATTATTATATATCTGCAAAAATTTTACCGCAATAGATTAGAGATAGTTCGGCTTGTGGTAAAGGTAGTTTTCCGCGTAGCGGGTGACTTTAGCCAGAGTTCTCAGCGATTTGGCGGGATATTTGCCGGAAGCGGTTTCATCGGAAAGCATAACGGCATCGGCGCCGTCCAAAATGGCGTTTGCAATATCGGAAATTTCAGCCCTGGTCGGCCTTGGATTATTAACCATTGAAAGCAGCATTTGGGTGGCGACAATGGATCCTTTTCCATGCCATGCGGCCTGGCGGATCAAATCTTTCTGGATAAACGGAAGCTTTTCTTCGTCTATTTCAACTCCTAAGTCGCCTCGGCCGATCATAATGGCATCCGAAGCCTGGATGATTTCGTCAATGTTCTTCAAAGCAAGAGCGGTCTCAATTTTTGAAATAATTTTTGCTCTTCCTTTAATGAGTTTTTTTAATTTAAAAACATCCGCGGCATTTTGGACAAAAGAAATGGCGACATAATCCGTCCCTTCTTTCATCCCGAATTTAAGGTCTTTGATATCTTTTTCCGTAAGCCCTGAAGTGGTTAATTTTGTGTGCGGGGTATTAACGGCTTTTCTGGAATAGAGAATTCCGCCCCTGGTCACTTCGGCCGTAATTTTGTCGCCTTTTACTTTGCGGACTTCCAACTTCATTTCTCCGTTGGCGAGATAAATCGCTTCTCCGGATTTTATATCGGCATGCAAATACGGATCATCGACAAAAATAATTTGAGGATCATTTTTAACTTTGGTTGAAAAAACAACCATTTCTCCGTCTTTGAGCGCGCGGGAACCGTTTGGTATTTCACCGACGCGGATTCTCGGGCCGCGGAGATCCTGCATTATAAGAACCTCTTTTTTAAATTTTTTGGCGGCTTTTTGGATTTTTAACTTACGGGACTTGAATTCTTCGTATGTGCAGTGAGAAAAATTCATCCGGGCGATATCAAGGCCGTCTTTGACAAGTTTTTCTATGACTTCATACGACTCTGAGCTGGGGCCGATTGTGGCAATAATTTTTTTATGCATAGAGTATTTAGATTAGTTTTTTAAAACGACAAAGGTAAATTTACCATATAATGCAACAAGTTGGCAAGGGCAAATAATTTTTAATTCCAGTTGCATTTTATCCAGTTAATTATAATATAAATATAAAGAAGATAATCAGAAAATAAAGAAGTAAAAAGCAACTAAAAACAAATGAAAAAAATTTTATTAGCATCGATAATGATAAGCATTATTTTCCCGTTTCAAATTTTTGCCGCCGCCTAAAAGCCGCTTCAGTACGGGGCTTGGCTGCCGTTTTGGAAAAAGCAGGCCGGAGCGGAGGATGTGGCTTATAATTTGGAGAAGTTCAGCCAGATAAGCCCGTTTTCTTATGAAGTTAACGCCAACGGCACTTTAAGGGATTCATTGAAGATTAACGAAGGATTTTGGCCTACTTGGCTGTCGGCTTTGCACGATGCAAACGTTAAAATTATTCCAACTGTCGCTTTGTTGTACGGCAACGCAATCCAAAAACTTTTATCAAATAAGACATCGCGCATCAGGCATGAAAACATTATCGCCGCGTTGGTAAAAAAGCAGAAATTTGACGGCATTGATATTGACTATGAGGATAAAATGGCAAAGACAAGGCCCTATTTTTCAACTTTTTTATTTGGTCTTAATATGAGATTGCACGCGATGAAAAAAACATTGAGCTGTACGATTGAAGGGCGTACGCCGATCGCGGATCAGTTTGCGGTTGTCCCGGAAAATTTTTCTTATGCGAATGACTATGCCGCCATAAATAAATATTGCGATGAAGTCAGGATTATGGCTTATGACCAGGGCAACATTGATCTGAAGCTGGACGCGGAAAAAGGCAATGGCCAGTTTTATATGCCTGTCGCGGACGCGGAGTGGGTGGAAAAAGTAATCAAGGAAACCGTTAAAACCATAAGTCCGAAAAAAATTATGCTGGGCGTTCCGACTTACGGATATATGTATGAAGTTTCACAGAATAACGGAGTGGCGACTTACAAGCGCTTACGAAGCGTGACATACGACCAGGCGATTGCGCTGGCCGATTCCGTTAAAGCGGTTCCCGTAGAAAATAACGCCGGAGAACTCGGTTTTACTTACGCGACAAGCACTCCGGTCAGCGTTTCAAAAAATTTAACCTACACAATGCAGGCTAATTTATTGCTTAATTTGCAGGCTGTTGCCAACCCGGCGCAGCAGGTTATCAGATATGTGACATTTAGCGATGCAAACGGAATTGAGGATAAAATCAAACTGGCAAAAAAGTACAATTTAAAGGGGATAGAATTTTTTAAAATGGATGGAGAAGTCGACCCCGCGGTATGGGATAAGCTTAAATAAGAACTTTATTTGAAGGTGAATTTTTCACGCAGGCTTTTAAGAAAATAATTTTTTTCAAATTCCGCAATTTTGACAGTCGCGGGGAATTTGCGGATGACAATATAATCGTTTTTTTCCAGAGGGAAAACCGTTTCTCCGTCGGCGATAAACATTACATCGGCTTTTTTGCCGGTTTTGGAAACCGACAATAATTCCCGTTTTCTGAAATTTTCTACTTTTAAAGCAACCTCCTGGGTTTCATTAAGCACGATGCTCGGAGTCGGAATGTCGTGATCAAGCAGTTCGGTCAGTATGAAATTTTTGGCGTCCGGCATCGCTATCGGGCCGTGGGCGGATAAATTATAAGCGGTTGAACCGGTGGCTGTGGAAAGCAGTATTCCGCTGCCGCGGACTTTTTGGATCATATACCCGTCTATCTCAACTTTAATTTCAACCATGCCAAGCGGATTTAAAATAATGATTTCGTTCAAGGCGTTGGTTGAAAATACCGATTTTTTGCCGCGGATGATTTTAGCTTCCAGCATGCCGCGTTCAGTGACGTAAAAATTTCCGGTCAGGAATTTTTTTAAAGCAGAAAGAAAATTTTTAGGCTCGCGGACAGATGACAAAAATCCTACCGTGCCAAGGTTCAGGCCTATAATTACGGCATTGTGTTTCTGGCAAATTTTGGCCGCCCGGAGCATCGTGCCGTCCCCGCCAAGCACTATTAAGGCATCGTAATCTTTGGAGACTATTTTTATTCCGGGAAAGTTTATTTTAATCCATTTGGTAATTTTATTTTTCCATTCCAAAGATTCTTTGTGCCCGGGAACGTGAAAAAATGAAATTTTTTGGATTGATTGTTTATCAAGTGATTTTCCCATATGCGTTATTATAAAGGAAATCGGCTGATTTTGTAATCGGAAAAGCAGGGCGTATTTATCCGCGTAAAATAAAGGTTTTTGACTATTCCGGGTTTATTTTCCGGCGGTAATTTACAAATAAAATTTTTTCGTGTATCCTTTTTAAATTATTATTAAATAAGACCCACGCCGTTGGCGGGGTGCTCGATTTTATGGATAAATTTTTTCATCTATAGACTCGAAAATTTATATAAAATCGGCATGAAAACATACACAAATTTAAAAAAAGGAGAAGTAAAAAACAGCGAAGTTGAGTTTGAGGCGCAAATTCCACTGGAAGTGATTGAAACAAACTCAGCCAAGGTTTTGGCAAAAATCAGCGCTGATTTTGAAATGCCCGGGTTTAGAAAAGGCGGAGTTCCGAAGGATATTGTCAGCCAGCATGTCGATAAAATGCATTTGTTTGAAGAAGCGGCCAATAACGCGCTTCGCGAAGCAATACTGGAAATCGCCACCGACGAGAAATTGTCCATTGTCGGATCGCCGGAAATTACAGTGACAAAAATCGCTTTGGATAATCCGGTTGAGTTTAAAATAAAAATCGCTTTGTATCCGGAAATTACTCTCCCTGATTATAAAAAAATCGGCAAAGAGATTTCAGAAAGAAAAGAGGATGAAAGCGTAAGTGAACAAGAAACGGCCGAAGCGATTGAAAGAATCCAAAAAATGATTGCCTTGCAAAAGCCGCAGCCGGAACAGCCGGCAGAGGGCGAGGGAGAAAAAAAAGAAGCGGCGTTGCCGGAAATTACCGATGAATTCGTAAGCCAGCTCGGGCCTTTTAAAAATGTTGAAGAGTTTAGGGCGCAAATCAGACTGGAATTGGGAGAAGAAAAGAAATTTAAGATACGCCAGGCAAGAAGGGAGGAAATGGTCAATGAAATAGTGAAACAGGCAAAATTAAGCGTTCCGGAATTATTTTTAAACCAGGAACTGCAAAATTTTGTGGAACACAGAAATGCCGATTTGGAGCAAGCCGGTTTGACGCTGGAAAATTATCTGAAAGAAATAAATAAAACTGCGGAGGAATTCGGAAAGGAAGAACGGGCTACGATTGAACAGCATATAAAAACCCAGTTTATTTTGTCAGAAATCCGCAATAAAGAAGGAATCAGCGCCGGCCATGATGAAATCCATGCCAATGAAGAATTCCTTAAAATGCGCTACCCGGATAAAGATCACGATTATCTGCACAAGATGTCGGAAGCTTTGATTATCCAGAAAAAGTTGTTTGATGTTTTGGAAGGGGAATCAAGATTCC
>DAHWFZ010000033.1 GCA_027336345.1 Candidatus Wolfebacteria bacterium | reverse complement strand
CAGCGGAAAATCGATTGATGCGATTTTTTATCCCAAACCTGACGATCATGTTGATTTGAAATTAAACGATGGCAGGAAATTGGCGGTGCCGCGCGCCATATCAGCGTCGGGAGCGCGTTATGCCAATAGTGATGAGAGCTTTGTTTTTTGGAACAAGGGCGATACCGCTTTTATCCAGGAAAATAGCGTTGAAACATTCCAAAATTGCGTTATTTTAAAAACATATGTAAATAATGATTATGGGTTTGAATTGAAATATCCGTCTGATTACGAAGCCACATCCACGTTCGGACAATATTACCATTTGCAAAATCTTTGGAGGGCCGAGGCTTCTCCCGCCAGCAATGGCAAACCGATTGTCTCCATTCCTGTTTTTCAAATCGACCAGGGCGGAGTTGCAACGGGGAAAAGTTATCCGCTTTATTTTGACGCGGAATTAAGAATAGGCGCCAGCAGCGATCCGCAGGATATTTTAAATTGTTATAAACCCGACCCGGGCTATACAAGCCAAAAAATAACCGACACAACAATAAACGGAATTGTTTTTAAAAAATTTGATTTCCAAAATGCGGGGATGATGCAATATGTGCAAGGAGAAAGTTACCGCGTTATACATAACGGTATGTGCTTTGCGGTTGAACAAATTAAAACAGGTTCAAGCTACCGCGATTCATCAATGTTTCAGGGAATTCCCGATGACCAGCTTAATGGTTATTATGATGAAGCGGGGAAAATAATACAGACTTTTAAATTTACTAAATAATTTTACAGGCAGAGAAATTAATGTTTGTCATCCTGAGTGAAACGAAGGATCTTATTTCTGGAATTATGAGATTCTTCGTTTTATTTCATTCCACTCAGAATGACGTGAATGCAATATTTTTAAATTTTTCCAAGGTCAATTTCTTCATCAATCCGGATTTGTTTTACAAAGTCGTGCATATGGCTTACCAAAATCATGGCGCCTTCATAGCTGTCCAAAGCTTTGGCAATCACCGGCAAATGCCTGAAGTTTATGTGGTTTGTCGGCTCGTCCAATATTAAAAGCCCGGGTTTTTGAAGAACAAAAGAAGCGAAGGCCAGCAGTCCTTCTTGGCCTTCCGATAAACTGCCGACTTTTTGCGCCAGCATTTCTCCTGTTATTAAAAATCTTGCCGCGACTGTGCGGATTTCCTGGTCTGTTGCGCCGGAGTTCGCATGGACTAATATTTTGTATGCCGTTTCATTAAAATCCATTGAAGAAAAATCCTGGCGGTAATACCCGACGGTAATTCCGGGTTCAATTTTGGCGCCGGGGTTTGTCCCGTTTACCAGTGATTCCAAAAAAGTGCTTTTACCGATTCCGTTGGGCCCTGAAATCAAAAGATGCTGTTTTTTTCTTAAAACAAAGTCAAATTTTTTCTTGCTTTCTTTTCCTTTTTTATGGTGGCTTTCGTGTATTGCAACGGAATTGAATTTGACGGCGGGGTATGAAAGTTCCTGATTGGGAATAGTAAAGTTGGCGATTGTTTTGTCTTCTCTTCTGACATCAACTTTTTCTTCTTCAAGTTGTTCTATTTTCTCGTTCATCTTTGAAGCGATGTTCCTGAGTTTGCCTCCTTTTTGGGCGAAGAAGTTAGCCTGTACCTTGCGGTTGGCGATGTCTTTTTCAAGGCGGACATTTTGCATTCTTTCTCTTTCAAGCCGTTTTTTTATTTCATCAACAACTTTAAAATAATTGCCGACATATTGCTCATCTTTTTTGGTAAAAATATCCAGATATAAAACACCGTAAGTGAAAGCGTTTAAGAAATCCGCGTCATGGGAAATTACCAGAACGGTTTTATCGTAATTTATAAGAAATTGAGTCAGATGGGCGATGCCCTCTTTGTCCAGATTGTTTGTCGGTTCATCGAGCAAAAGAATATCCGGTTTTTGGATAAGCGCGGATGCCAAAAGAAGACGGGCTTGCTGTCCGCCTGAAAAAGTGCTTATTTTTCTTTCTGCGATATTTTTTATTCCATCCAGCTTTACGATCCCGATAACTTCCTCAATTTTCGGGTCAATGTTGTAAACTTTTTTGTCAAAAACCGATTCAAAAAACTCTTTTACCGTAAAATCCAATTGCTCGCGGGGGATGACCTGTTTGCCGATGGCGATTGTTGAGCCTTCTTTTATTGAAATTGTCCCTTCGGTCGGCTGGAGCTCATTGGTTATAAGTTTGAAAATAGTGCTTTTGCCGGCGCCGTTTTGCCCCATTATGGTTATTTTGGAACCGTTCCGCACCGTTAAATTGACCTCATTTAAAAGCAGGTTTTTATGGGTGTATCCGAATGATACGTCGCTGAATCTGATTATTACTTCGTTGTTTGCCATGGTAAAAAAATGAATAATGAATTACGAATTATGAATAATGGAAAAATAAAAATATTTATCCATAAAATCTTGGCCCCGCTTTCTTCGGGGTTAATTTTAATTTAACACCCCGCCGACGGCGGGGTAAAATTTTCTATTATAAAATTTTAAATCCGGCTTGCCCAGATATTTACTGCGATTGAACAATAACAGAATTTTGTTTTGTTGTCTAGTATTGCAGCGGCGCTGCGATGTTTTTTTGTCGTATATTCTTACCGCTCGGGTTAACC
>DAHWFZ010000032.1 GCA_027336345.1 Candidatus Wolfebacteria bacterium | reverse complement strand
CAGGTTTTATTTTTTCTTTGGGCGCTATTTCAACTGCCGACAAAACAACGGGCCGGGAAATATCTTGCCGCAACATTTCAGGTTTCCCCATATTTACTTTAATATCGGCGATATTTCCGATAACACCTTCTCTTTCAGCTTGATTTATATGATTTTCTACAATTTTTTTATGTTCCTCATGCTCAATAAGCTGATCAATCTGCACTGGCTTAGCTGGCTCAATCGGATACGGTTTTATTATTCCAATAGGAGTGGCTTTAATTTCTGATTTTATTACCTCTTCCGGCTTAACAGGCTTGGATTGCAAAAATTCTCCCAGAGCCTGGATTTTTGGCTGCTCCTTTGAAACTATCAAATCCATATCAGTTAAATCTTTTTGAATAACTTTTTCCAAATCCCCCTTACCTCCTTTTATAAAGGGGGTCTGCTGGCCCGGTTTCGTTTCCGTCATCAAATCATCTGCTGTAAAATTTTTCTCAACAGCTTTTTCCGCGGATTTGGTAATATTTTCCAGAGCAGCTATTTTTTCAATTTTTAAATCGCTTTCAGACTGTTTTGGTTCGCTAACATTTTTAGCAAAAAATCCAAAAATTCCTTCTGATTTTTTCGCTTTGGTTTCAATCTGAAGTTTTGTAAATTCCTCCGCGATGAGCTTCTCATGATCTTCCTTGGACATCACTGTGTTTTTATTCAACAACCACTGGCTCAAAGTTTCCGGGGTTGCCCGCCCTCTTTCTAAAAGAGGGCTGGGGACATTTGATTCTTTTTTTAAATCCACTATATCTCCTTTTACAAAGAGAGCTTCTTTTTGTTTTAAAAATTCTGAAATAGGCTGTATCTGAAATTGTATTTTATTTTTATCTTTTTCAGCAAGCCACTGGTTTAAAGGCATAAGATCTTTTCCCCCGCCGGCTGTTGTTGATTCCAGATTTATGATTTTAGGAACAAAATCCCCTCCCTTGGCAACAGGCGCTTCATTTGTTTTGAGCTGCAAATCGGTAAGCGGAGTTCTTAAAGCGGTATAATGGACAACCCTTGAGGTGGAATTTGGAATTTGGAATTTGGAATTTGAAATTTTTTCTTCAGTTTTCGGCTGTTGTCCGCTAAATTGAACTTCAGCCGCCACTGCTTCTTCTTTGGATTTTTCACCGCCCTTAAAAATGCCCATCAAGCCCCCAAAAGAACTTTTTGCTTTTGCAACAGACTTTGCTTCTGTCTCCGTGTGTATAATTGCCGGCGCAGCCTGGATTTCTCTTTTTTCCACTTCCATTTGTTTGCCCCCTTCCGATACAGACACGGGCGCCTTCCCGTTAAGCTGGTTAAAATAAGTTTTCAGCTCGGCTGGTTTTGCCGCTTTTATTATTATTGGCTCAGTTTCGTAAGTAATTTCAGTTTTTTTAATATCGGACAGAAGCCCTGGTTCAGCTGATTGTAAACTTTTTTGATTTTCTTCTGTGGGGCGGTAATTATGTTCTATAGCGCCTCTAATGGATGCAAAAAATTTTGTACTTATCTCGCGCGTAATATCATCAGCGTGCCTCTTGTCAATTTTTAGATTATCACTTATTTCAAAACTTAAATCATTTATAGATAAAATACCCAAAAAAACTAAAGAAATTAATTGTTCAATAATTATAATTTTTTCTTTTTCAATTACAAAATTACTTCGACAAATTTGTCGAACAATTCTCAAATTATAATCTGATTCTGCGGCTTCTTTAAGATTAGCAGGCAAGGAATCAAATCTTTTTTGGAGTAATTCTTCTGTAATTAATGAATAATCCATAATATAAATTAAAAAAATATTTAAATTTCTTTCCAGTCTGCAAAAGGTGTTCCAGGCGGAGAACCAGCTGGAAGAGATGCGGGATGACCATTTTTACAGGGATATGTTGGCTTGTTTTTATCTAAAACTTGAGCTTTACAAACCTGGCATTCCCACACTTTTGTTGTTGTTTTTTTACCCAATCCAGACCCTTTCCACGCACCACCCAGTGTTGAAGCAAAAAAACCTTTATGCGCGCCGGGTTTAAAAGCAGGATTATTCTTGGTATATGAAGCCGCAGTTTGCCCAAATTTGGCTAAAGGCGCAGTTATTTTATTAGCCCCCAACCAAGCATTGAATCTCGATCTTCTTGTACCCGGAGCACCGGGAGCAAATGGTTGACCCAAAACTTTTGTAGCTTGTCGGCCAATATACCCTTGAGTTCCTTTAATAAATCCTTTATTCGCACCTTGGGCGGCTTTTATAATGCCTTTTGACCCCTCCATACCTAGTTCATTAGCTACATATAAGCCCCCCATCATTATTCCAATAACCAAAAACAGCTGTCCGATAGAAGAAAGCTGAGTCATAATCATAGACTGACCTGCAAAACTTGCCGGCACAGATCCAAGGGCAGCCACAGTCCCGCTCATTGTTCTCAAAGCCAAATACATAAAAAACATCATTATGGGAGCAAAAAATGTCCACTTTAAAAACCTTTGCCACCACATACTCCAATATTTCGCGGTAAAAGGAAAAACGCGCGCCAGCCAGATAATCGGAGAGAACATCAACAGGAAGCTTAATGTCACATACCGAACAAAAAGCATTACGCCAACCGTAAAAAGAGTCATAGCCGCAATAAATGTAAATACTGCTCCAAAAATAATTGACGCTATTATGGAAATAAATGGATTAAGAGATCCTTCCGTTATTCCTTTTGTATTCGCCCCGGTCGGATCGAAATTTTTATCAACCGACAAAAATTGCTGCGGCTGGAACATTGCGGCCATCGCCGAACCCCAAGCCGCGGGGTCGTTGGTTCCGCTTTTTTGCATCATAAACTGAGTGGCGGTGTTCGCGACGTCAACAATCGCTCCGGCTATGACAAAACTGAAATTTACCAAAAGCGCGGCTACGATTAATTTCCAAATGGTTTTTTTAATCGCGTAGCTCTCGTAATTTATAACAGTGGCAAACGCTATAACTATAATCGCCAAAACAAAACCAAGATTAGTGATATTAAGAATTATGTTCCAGCCGGACTGCACGATAAGGTTTGTCGGTTCCGTAATATGCAGATTCAAATTCAAGGCTAACTGGACAAAAAATCCGACAACCCAGAACACGCCGCCGGCGATATAACCGATCACATAAGCAGCCGCGCTTGCCATCCAGCCGAAAAATCCGCCAAGATTTATAACATCAAGAAATCCGGCATTGGCAAAGTTAGTGCTGCCGATCATCAAAAGCGCGGCAAAAAATCCGGCCAGTGATATTTTTTTTAAATTTTTCTTGAAAAAATTCATTTGGTAATTTACCCCACACCTAAAATTTAACTTAAACTATGCGCCTTAAATTATAAAACTCTTATTCTGTCATCCTGAGCTCTGTGTTTGTTGGAAGCCGGCTTCCTCTTCGTTAGGGTCAGGAATCTCATCCTCTGTCATCGCGAGGCACTCGGAAGAGCGCGTCATTCTGAGGTACTCCGAAGAATCTGATTTTTTGTGTTATTGAGATCCTTCGGGGTACCTCAGGATGACAGACGTTTCGCTCAGAATGACAGTAATAACTTTTACGGGGTTGTCGGCGTTATTGACGGCGTTGCGGGCCCGGGTGATGGCGCCGGGCAATTCAGCGCTGATAAATTAGTGGCGTCATCAATGGAAGCCAAACAAGTATTATCCGCCTTTGCCGTACATAATGCCTTATTGCCCTTAAGTGAATTAAGCTGATCCTGCGCGGATGCTATCCCGGAGCCGGAATTGGCGTTATCTATCGCCGCCGAATATTTGGAAATAAAACTATCGTATCTCTGCATCAAATCTGTCGGCGCAATCGCAGAAGCTCCCGACACGTCGGCGCAGAAAAGATTCACGTCCGCCGCCTGTTTGCTGGTCCCGGTCCATTGTATTACCCCGCAAGGATCGCTGCCCATATTGTATTGGCACAACTGAACGCAAACGCTCGTGTCCCCGCCTGCCAGGTAATTTTGCAGCAGCTGATCCGCGTCAGTCTGGAAAGCGCTATCCGGCGTCAAATAAGAATTTTGAGTATCAACAATATCGGAAGTTAAACTTGAAAGCGCGTCGGCAACACTGCTAACCGTATAATTGCCGTTTATGTTCGTAAGCGTTCCCAAAGATGACATCGTAACCGAACAACTCGCGCTTGAGTACAAGGTGGATATATCGTCCAAATACGAAAGTGAGTTTTTCTTAATATTAATAATCGCTTGTTCGTTATTCGTTACATCTGTTTTTACATTTTGGGTATTTTGAAATAGCTGGCTTATTGAATCCTTAGCCGCGCCGGATGGCAGAGCGGCACTGGCATTCGCGCTCATATCGGCAACGCTGGCATCGGGTAAATTACTGGCGCCCATATAAGCCAACCCCGATAAAATAACCCTATTAACCAGGGCATTTGTCAGCGACGCTACCCATGATTGACTCATACTTAAATA
>DAHWFZ010000009.1 GCA_027336345.1 Candidatus Wolfebacteria bacterium | reverse complement strand
TTCCGATAATTCCTGCAATCTTGGCAGTCCAACTCCGAATCAAACAACAGTGGTGTCGTTGGGAAAAGCCTTTAATAAAAACAGCCGTTTGCAAGCGTTTATAAATATTGATCCTGTAAACGGGGAAGTCAGGATAAAGTCAATACAGGAAATAACATTGTAATTAAATTAAAATGGCGGCATCCAGTTTTAAAAATTTTTTAAATCTTATAAATCCCCAGCCGGAAATAGGAGGATTGGAAATCAGCGACTCATACTTGAGGTTTGTTTTGTTAAAAAATAATAAGGCCGATATTGTTTCAATGAAGATGCCGCCGGGTGTCATAGAAGACGGCAAGATTAAGGACAAGGATCAATTTTTTTCAATAATTTCCAATTTTTACAATCAGCTTTCGCCCGGAAGCAAAAAAAAATATATTATAGCCAATATTTCCGATATAAATGTTTATACGGAAGTATTCTTATTGCCAAAATCGGGGGAGTCCAATCTGGATGAGGCTGTAAATTTAAATCTCCGGATGATCTCCCCGATTGATTTTGACAATGCCTATACCGATTGGCAGCTGATAGGCGAAAAAATTTCCGGGGGAGTAAACCAGCTGCAAATTTTAGGGGCATTTGTCCAAAAAAAAATAATCGATGATTACGAAGATATTTTATCAAGAGCGGGTTTTGACGTCGCGGCGGTGGAATTTCCCGCGGTCGCCCTTACCAGATCCCTTTCTGAATTAAGCGAAGGTTTTTCCAAAAATAAAAATTATATTCTAATGAGGGTCGGCAGCGATGGGCTGGCTTTTTCGTTCATTTCAAACGGGAATTTGAATTTTTTGCATTTTGCCTCGTGGGCATCCGCTTACGGAGGGCAGAGGCAGATTTCTTTTGATGCCATGAAAAGGGTGATAATTACGGAGGTTCAGAAAGTTTTAAGTTTTTACGGGACCCACGCGGAAGGCAAGATTGACAGCTTGATATTGGTAAGCCAGACACTGACCGATGAGATATCCAAAATTATTAATGATAATTTTCCCGATATTTCCGTAAGAATTCCGACTTTCCGGGAATTTAAAAATTTGGAGCCGGTCTGGTTCAGCACGGTGGGTTCCGCCCTAAGGGGGGTTATTCCAAGATCCGAAGATTCCGTGATCAGTTTGCTGTCTGCCGGAACAGAGATAAAGTTCAGAAATTACCAGATTGTGGCTTTTATAAATATTTGGCGGAATATTATTTTGTCCGTCTTGGGCGCAATTATTGTTTTTTATATCGGATTGGATTTTTTGATAATGAAAAATTTTGACGTTCTTAGTCAAAAAGTAAAAGCCATTTCCATTCCTGATTTTGCGAATATAACCGAGTTGCAAAACGAGGCAAGAGATTTTAATCAAAAAGCAAACTTGATTTATGCGGCTTATGCTCAAAAATCCATTTGGTCGCCATTTTTCGTTCAATTGAATCAGCTTGCCGGTTCGGATATTTCAATCAAACGAATTTTAGTGCAGTCCGTGGATTCCCCGGTTCTTTTGGTCGGCGAGGCTCCCGATGAAGATAAAATTGTTACATTCAAGGACGCGCTTGAATCGCAATCTCAATTCACGAATATAAATTTTCAACTTTCAAATATTTCCAAAAATGTATCCGGGAATGTTGATTTCACCCTTACATTCGAACTTAAGAGCGTAAAATAATTTTTAAGGCTGAAGTTACAGTTATAATGGATTTGCGCGGCGAGATTTGTCTGGTATAATTACCATTTGTCATTATGGATGAACTAGAAATTAAAAAAAATTCAGGCGCGGTTGAGGCGATACTTTTTATTTACGGAGAGCCTCTTTCATTTGACAGGATTGCCGATATTTTAGGCATTGAAAAAAATCACGTTCAGGCTGTTTTGGGTGCCTTAGGAGAGGCTTTAAATACCGACGGCAGGGGATTGACTCTGCTGTTTCAGGGGTCTAAAGTGCAATTGGTTACCAAGCCTGATTTTACCCATGCTGTTGAAAAATTGGTCAAAGACGAGCATGAAGAAAATTTGACTCCGGCGGCGCTGGAGACCCTTTCATTGGTCGGGTATTTGGGACCGATACCCAGATCGCAGATTGATTACTACCGCGGCGTTAATTCGTCTTACACTCTGAGAAATTTGATGATCAGGGGATTGGTTGATAAAGTTCAGCACCCGGATAATCAGCACATATCTCTTTATCAGGTAAGTTTTGATTTATTAAAACATCTGGGAATTTCCAAAATAGAAGAGCTGCCGGACTACCAAAAATTTCAGACTATTCTTGCGGATAAAAAAGAGCCGCAGGAAGGAGAAATTTTTCAGGAGCCTCAATCGATTTAATAGTGATTTATATGAAAAATATAAAAATAATATCCGCCTTGGCAGTTGTTTTAATATCATTTTTCGCGATCAGAGCCATCGGGCCTTTTTTTGCGAATACCGCGGCGGGGGAAGGAGATAAAAAAACTTTTCAGACAGCCAGCCTTATAGATAGCGCGAATTATCAGCCGCTTGGCGTTTCCGGTAATTTTAACGTTCAAAATAATTCCGAAATTTTATCGCAGAATGCGATAGCGACGTCTTCCGCTTATTTGACCAATATGGGCTGTATTGACGGCCTATCCTTATCGGCGCATCTGGCCCTGATCAGATTTTTGAATGATAACAATAAAATTTACGAACTAAATGTTGATAATCGATGGCCTATCGCGTCAATTACAAAGCTTATTACCGCGGTAGTCGCAGAGGATAACATTGATCCCGCCAAGGCGATAACGTTCACCGCCGATGAAATTTTGGGGCAAAATAGCGCTGAAAAGTTCAAAGCCGGAGAAACCTACAAAGCAGGCGATTTGCTGAAAGCAATGCTTTTATTATCAAGCAATGACGCGGCGGAAGCTTTGGCCCGTGATTTTGGCAGGGATAAATTTATAGAGCTGATGAATCAAAAAGCAAGAGATTTGAATTTGATAGAAACAAGTTTTTTTGATCCGACCGGGCTTTCCGCAAAAAACCAATCAACTCCCAACGATATTTTTAAAATTGTCTCGTATCTTTATCAGAATCATCCGGAAATTTTTAAGATTACTTCTCAAAAAAGCGCGTATATTGTAGAGTTGAATTCCAAAATGAGGGAACTTGTTTCAAATATCAATACCTTCGCGGGCAGGCCGGATTTTATCGGAGGCAAAACCGGATCAATTGATGAATCCGGAGAAAATCTGGTATCATTGTTCAATGTGAATAAAGAGCCGGTTGCAATAATTGTTTTAGGGAGTCAGGACAGGTTCGGCGAAACAAAGGAATTATTAAATTGCGTTCAAAACCCCGATGGCGCTCAAGCATCGGATATTATCGGAAATTAAATAATTTTTGAAATTTAATTATTGAAAAATTATTTAAAAATTATAAATTGAGAATTTCATTATATGTATTCAACTCATGTTTTTTTGATAGTTAAAGTTCTGAGTTATTTAATCGTGTCATTTTTGGTTGCGATTGCTTTATCGCCGATTTTGATAAAGCTCCTTTATAAATACAAGGCGTGGAAAAAGAAACCGAAAGAAAAATCAATCGGCGGATATGACACTCCGATTTTCCAAAAATTTCACGCTCAGAAAGAAATGAGCGTTCCAAGGATGGGCGGCATTTTAATATGGGCGACAGTATTGATAGTTTCGCTTTTAGATTTTATTTTGGTTAAATTTTTACCGCAGCCATTGGGAGATAAGATTAATTTTTTGAGCCGTTCGCAGACTTGGCTCCCGTTATTTACTTTGATTTCCGCCTCAATACTCGGTTTGGTTGACGATATAATGACGGTAAAAGATAACGGCAAATATGTAAGCGGAGGTATGCGCTTTAAAACAAGGCTGGGGCTTATTTTTTTGATTGGTTTGGTTGGAGCCTGGTGGTTCCACTATAAACTCGGCTGGAACACGATCTACATTCCGTTTCACGGCAATGTATTTATTGATGGCTGGTATTTGCTGCTTTTTATTCTCACGATGTTTGCCACTTTCTCAAGCGGGGTGGTGGATGGGTTGGACGGCTTATCGGCCGGCGTATTGATGCCGATATTTGCGGCTTTTGGCGTCATAGCTTATTCGCGCGGACTTTATGATTTGACAACTTTTATAATTATTATTGTCGGAGCTTTGATAACTTATTTGTGGTTTAATGTTCCTCCGGCAAAATTTTATATGGGTGAAACCGGAATTTTGGGATTGACTGCTGTTTTGGCTGTTATTGCCTTTTTGACTAATTCTGTTTTGCTTTTGCCGGTTATCGGGATGGTATTGGTTATTGAATCATTGTCGGTTATTATACAACTGACCTCCAAGAAGTTGCGCCATGGCAAGAAAGTTTTTTTGGCAGCGCCGATTCACCATCATTTTGAAGCAAAAGGCTGGTCGGAATCCCAGATTACGATGAGGTTCTGGATTATCTCAGCGGTGTTTTCCGGGTTGGGATTGATACTTTATTTTTTGAGCAGATTTTTGGTTTAAAAATCGCGGAACTGACGCGGAATACACCCACGCCGTTGGCGGGGCAGGCGCGGAAAGACGCAGAAAAAAAGTCGCAAAGTACTATGGTTTGTCATCCTGAGATTGCCGAAGGATCTCAATAAAAATCAGATAAAATGAGATTCTTCGCTAAGCTCAGAATGACGGAAAATTTGGAAATAAATGCGAGTATGGTTCAGTGGCAGAACGCGACCTTCCCAAGGTTGAGACGGGAGTTCGATTCTCCTTACTCGCTCATATAAAATAATATATTTTTTTAGTAAATGGATATAGTTGAACCGGGGTACCCCGCGCCGCTAAATTTGATAAAGTATTATTAAATTTGCTCTGCTCAGATTCCCTTTACCCGCTCAGAGAATAGTGAATAGTGGATAGGGATTGGCGAATAGTAATATAATAAAAATACACTGATATACTTAAGTATATCAGTGTATTTTTATTGACAAAGTTTTTTATATGATTTAAGTTTTGATTAGCATTATTTTCAAATTTAAAATTTTTGTAATTAAACAGGAGGCGGCGATGATGAATTTTCTGAAAAGAGTTTTTGGGGTTAGATTGAAAGCAAAAAAATGCGGTCATAAAACCAAGTTAAAAGACAAAGTAACCGCTTTTGGCGAAACTGAGATTCTTGGAATGGTGCCGCATAAGGATGGAACGGTTGATTATTGCCATAAGTGTTTGAAAAAAATGGCAATACGATGCGCCTGGTGCGGGGAGCCAATATTTATCGGAGAGTTTGTTACGTTATATACTCCGATTAATAAAAAATTTAAAGCACCTGAATGCGCGGTAAAGTATAGTGAAAATCCGTTGCAATTTGTCGGCTGTTGTCGTGGTAATTGCGCTGAAACCGGAGCGGATTATCGCGGCCGTTGGATGCCTCCGGGTAAGGTGGATAGATTTTTGTCGTTGACCGAGAGATGCGTGGCTGATGTTGTAAACGGAGGAGATGGAATAATTATTTGTGAAGATTTGTCAAAGCTGTAAAATAAGCATTATAAATGTATTTTAAAAACCTGCTTTTATATAAAAGCAGGTTTTTTTGTTGTTTTGTATGGTCATTTTTGCTATAATATAAATAATTATGAAAGCATAAAAACATCGCATAAACAGCGATATTTTTTAAGTAATAAAGTTTGATATGAAATTTGTTTTAACGGATTAATGTAATATGGCTAAAAAAGAAGAAAAACCGAATAAAAATACCGAAGAAAACATCAACCAGGCGAGTGAATCATACAGTGCCAAGGATATTTATGTTTTGGAAGGATTGGAACCGGTGAGGAAAAGACCGGGAATGTATATCGGCTCAACCGGCGTTGACGGATTGCACCACCTTATCTGGGAAGTTTTTGACAACTCCTTGGACGAAGCGATGGCGGGATTTGCCAAAAATATTAAAATTGAATTGCTTAAAAATAACCGTATTGCGGTAACGGATGACGGCCGCGGCATTCCCGTTGATATCCACCCGAAGACAAAAAAATCGGCGCTTGAAACTGCTGCGACAACTTTGCATGCCGGCGGCAAGTTCGGCGGCGAATCTTACAAAGTTTCCGGCGGCTTGCACGGAGTCGGACTTTCCGTGGTGAACGCTTTGTCTACTTGGATGAGGGCCGAGGTTTGCCGGGACGGCGCACTTTACGCGCAGGAATATAAACAGGGAAAACCGCAGGCTGCGGTAAAAAAAGTCGGGAAATGCGGCAGAAGGGGAACCAAAATTATTTTTGACGCCGATCCCACGATTTTTTCCACCGTGGAATATTCCATAAAAACAATTGTCGGACATTTGAGGCAGCAGGCATTTTTAACCAAAGGAATCAGGATTGAAATTGTGGATGAAACCGGCAAGGTTCCTTTTTATTACACATTTTATTTTGAGGGCGGACTGGTTTCATTTATAGATTATCTTAATACCGGACATAAGACGGCTCAGAAAGAAGTTTTTTATGCGCATAAAAACCATGAAAATATGGAGGTTGAAGCCGCTTTTGTTTATAACGAGGAAAACGACACCCGTGAATTGAGTTTTGCAAATAACATTTATACTCCGGACGGCGGTATGCATTTAACCGGCTTTCGTTCGGCATTAACGAGGGTTTTGAACGATTATGCCAGAACAAATAATTATTTGAAGGAGTCGGATGAAAATTTGACCGGCGATGACGTGCGCGAAGGTTTGACGGCTGTTATTTCAATAAAGCTTCGGGAGCCCCAATTTGAAGGGCAAACCAAGGCGCGTTTGGGAAATCCTCCGGCAAGAACCGCCGTGGAAACGGTTATTGCGGAAACTTTGAAAGAATTTTTGGAAAAATATTCAAACGAAGCAAGGGTAATAATTGAAAAATGTTTATTGGCCCAGAAAGCCAGAAAAGCCGCGAAAGCCGCGAAAGATACGGTGCTTAGAAAGGGAGCGTTGGAAGGAATGACATTGCCGGGAAAGCTGGCTGATTGCTCAAGCAGAAATGCCGAGGATTCGGAATTGTTTATAGTCGAGGGAGACAGCGCCGGCGGCAGCGCGAAGCAGGGACGGGACAGGAAGTTCCAGGCTATTTTGCCGTTGCGAGGAAAAATTTTGAACGTTGAAAAATCCCGCCTTGATAAAATGCTTTTGAATAATGAGATTAAATCTTTGGTTATTGCTTTGGGGACCGCGATCAGCGACAGCTTTAACTTGGAAAATTTGAGATATAACAAAGTCGTAATTATGACCGATGCCGACACCGATGGAGCGCATATCAGAACTTTGCTCCTTACGCTGTTTTACAGGTATTTCAGACCGGTCGTTGATGAAGGACATCTTTATATAGCTCAGCCGCCGCTCTACAGAATTCAGGTTGGGAAGGAATTTAAGTACGCATATGACGACAGCCAGAAGGAAAAAGTTTCAAAAGAATTGTTGCAGGGGAAAAAATCCGAAACAAATGTTAATGTGCAACGCTACAAAGGTTTGGGAGAAATGAACCCGGAACAATTATGGGAAACGACAATGAATCCGGTTAACAGGACTTTAAAAGCCGTTAACATTACCGATGCCGAGGAGGCAGACAGGCTGTTTGAAATTTTAATGAGCAACCAGGTTGAGCCAAGAAAGCAGTTTATCCAGTCCAAGGCAACATTGGTTAAAAATCTTGACATATAGGAATTGCTTAAAATTTTCATTCCGTTGCTATGATTATGGAGTGAAAATTTTATTAGCAAACCTATACCCCGCCGATTAACATCATTAGATTTGCTTTTTAAAACATTTTGGGTTAGAATTATTTTTGTTATATTTTTAATTATAAGAAGGCGGGGTGCTCAATTTTATAATTGTTTGCTCCGCTCACAAATAAAATTGGCATGTTTGGCAAATTAAAATCTTATATCCAGGAGTCAAGAGTTGAATTCAGCCGTGTAAACTGGCCCACAAGGCAGGAGACGGTCAAATTAACATTGGTAGTAATTGGTTTTGCGTTGGCGTTGTCCCTGTTTTTGGGAGTTTTAGATATGGGATTCAATTATATCTTGGCTAATTTTATTATTTAAAGTAATCGCGAATATACGAATTTAAAATAATATACAAATAACAAAAAATAATAACTACGAATTTCGTATATTTGCGTTTGATTCGTATATTAGAGAATACTCTATGGAAAAAGAAATAAAAAAAGAAGAGGAGCAAGAAGAAGTTAAGGCTTCTTCAAAGACAGAACATAAGATTGCGAAAAAAGGCGAGCGGCATTGGTACGCGGTGCATACTTATTCCGGTTATGAGGACGCGGTTGCGAGATATTTGAAGCAGCGTGTTGATTCTTTGGAAATGCACGATAAAATTTTCAATATCATCGTTCCGAGAGAAAAGAAAATTAAAATTAAGAACGGCAAGAGAAAAGAAGTTGAGGAAAAGATTTATCCCGGGTATGTATTGGTTGATATGGTGATGAGCGAGGACTCATGGTATGTGGTAAGGAATACCCCGAGGGTCACGGGTTTTGTCGGAGCAGACACTACAGAGCCAACCCCGCTCTCAAAAGAAGAAGTTGATTTCTTGCTCTCAAAGATGAAAGGAGAGGAAGAAGAAAAGAAATTCAATATTGAATACAAAGTCGGAGAATTAGTGCAGATAAACGATGGCCCGTTCAAGGGTTATGAGGGCAAGATAAGCAATATTGACGAAGAACAAGGAAGGGTTAAGGTACTGGTGCCGATTTTCGGACGCGAGACCGAGGTTGAGCTGGATTCGTTACAAGTACAGAAGACATAAAGGGCTTTCTACAAATTTTTTATTAAACCTCTAAAATTTGTTAAGAAAACCTTTACCCCGCCTTTATATGCGGGATAGCAGTTGATTTTTATAGATTCATAAGATATAACTAATTATTATTTTAAAAAACTTAAGCGGCGGGGTGCTCGGTTTTACAGCCAATCACTTCGTTCTTGGGTAAAAACGGCATGGCAAAAGCAATTAAAACAATTTTAAAACTTCAAATTCAGGCTGGAGCCGCCAATCCGGCGCCTCCGATCGGACCTGCGTTGGGACAGCACGGCGTTAATATCGCCCAGTTTTGCCAGCAATTTAATGAGGCTACAAAAGGAATGGGAACTGATATTATCCCGGCGGAAATTACGATTTACGAGGACAGGACATTTGAATTTAAATTAAAGACGCCGCCTGCTTCCGATTTATTGAGGAAAGCGGCGGGAGTTGCAAAAGGCGCGGGGAACCCGTTAAAAGCTAAGGTTGGAAAAATCACACCGGAACAGTTGAGGTCAATTGCGGAAAAGAAAATGGTT
>DAHWFZ010000124.1 GCA_027336345.1 Candidatus Wolfebacteria bacterium | reverse complement strand
ATTCATTTTCCAATTGGCAACAATAAGTTTCTTCATTTAGTAATCTTACCAGATAAACCATAAAATAAGAAATTGCCAAGAAAAAAGCCCCAAGACAGGGCTTTTAAAAAACTATGCGTGATTTTAACACTCCATTCCCGCAACCGGAAATTGTATAGTGGTTTCCCACGGACCTTTTTTGCTTAAAGTTCCTCCACTTACAATTTTAATTGAAATATGCCCATTGCTTAATTTTATATCCGCGACGTCAACGATATCCTTTCGTGAGTCCACCAATAATTCGGCGTCTAAATTTTCCACCCTGATACAATAAACCCTATTTTCAATTGGATCTTTGTAAACGAAGAAAATTACTTCGTATGCTCCTCTCGCATCGACAAAGCTGTATTTTACAACACAAATATCTTTTCTCCCTTCAGCAAATTTCGGTTTATGCACCCTGCCTGCGCCTTTTATTAATTTTTCACCCTCATCACTGACAATCTTTATAATATCCCAGTCACTGAGTTTGGGCAGCATAGTCTCACCTTCCTTTCCAGATGAATTTTTAACATACTTTTTTAATATTACCACTAATAAAATATTATATCAAAATACTCAGTTCCACTTTTCAATCATCAAAAAATCGCCGTCTTTTTGGGGAAGATTCTGATAAATTTCTTCGGTCACAAAAGGCATAAACGGATGCAAGGTTTTTAAAATAGTTAAAAGTGTAAAGTATAAAGTTAAAAGGATTTCCGGAGAATTATTATCTTTTGAATATTCAATATAAATATCGGCAAAATCGTGCCAGATAAAATCATAAAGCGTATGAAGCGCCTGGCCAAAATTATAAGAATCGATATCTTTACTGACTGATTCTTTGGTTTGTTCCAGTTTTTGCAATAATTTTTTGGTTTCTTCGTCGAGATTCTTCGCTCCGCTCAGAATGACTACGGGCTCAGAATAGTTGTTTAACCCTTCGACAAGCTCAGGGGATAAATTATCGCATTTGGTTAAAACAAATCTGGCGATGTTCCAAAGTTTGTTGGAAAATTTCTTGCCGGCCA
Organism: Candidatus Wolfebacteria bacterium; assembly: GCA_027336345.1. Taxonomy (GTDB): domain Bacteria; phylum Patescibacteriota; class Minisyncoccia; order UBA6257; family UBA9933; genus DAHWFZ01. The sequence goes on along the minus strand of DAHWFZ010000124.1, from coordinate 911 downwards.
TTACGTGTTCCTCGGACCAGTGAATGTCCTGTCCGCCCATTGCCTGCCAAATAAGTCCGAAACGCGTGGCATCGGCTCCGTATTTTTCAATCAAAGTCATAGGATCAATCCCGGTTCCGAGAGATTTTGACATTCTTTTACCGTCTTTGGTTAAAATTGTAGCGTGAATAATAACATCGCTGAACGGCTCCTTGCCCATAAACTCTTCCCCGGAAAAAACCATTCTTGCCACCCAAAGATTTATAATATCACGCGCCGTTGAGAGCACGCTTGTCGGATAAAATTCCTCCAAATCACTTTTTCCATTTTCCTTTTTACTGTTACGCGGCCAACCCAAAGTGGCAAGCGGCCAAAGCGCGGATGAAAACCATGTATCCAAAACATCATTACTCCCTTCAACCGGAACTTTATGACCCCACCAAATCTGCCTGGAAATGCACCAGTCTTTTACATTATTCATCCAGTCAAGATAAACTTTCTCCCATCTTTGCGGATGAAATTTTACTTTCCCGCTTTCAACGGCCTTAATTGCCAGCTTTGCCAACTCCGACATTTTCAAAAACCATTGCAAAGACGGCAACGGCTCAACCGTGCTTCCACAGCGATAACATTTTGCAACGCTATGAGTGTAATTTTCTTCTTTTTCCAGCAAACCCAACTCTTTTAATTTTTCAACAACCTTTTCCCGGCACTCGGTAATTTTCAATCCAGCGCAAAGCTCGCCGGCTTGAGCCGTCATTTTCCCGCGTTCATCTATTATTTTATATATCGGCAAATTATGCCTTTGCCCGATTTCCGCATCGGTGAAATCATGAGCCGGAGTTACCTTTACCGCCCCGGTCACGAATTCTTTATCAATTGAAATATCAGCGACTATCGGAATTTCCCTGTTCTGAATCGGCAAAATAACA
>DAHWFZ010000122.1 GCA_027336345.1 Candidatus Wolfebacteria bacterium | reverse complement strand
AAAAAACTTATTTAATCCGGATGGTTTTGTAATTTTTAATTCCTGCCTGAGTGGGGCGGAAAATTGCGAAATTCCCTGCGTAACTCCATTTAAAATTTGATCGGCCTGAAACGGGCTCGGAGCTGAAACAATAATCCTGAAATTCACCGCCAAGAGAGGCTTTGAAATTTTTTCGCCCATCATTTTAACCGCCTCTTCATCGACAAATTTTTCACTTTTTTCTTTTTCTCTTTGTTCTTCGCTGGCGCCGATCGCGGCTTTTTTTATATCTTTCAAAGTAAGATTAAACCCTCCGACGACATCCTCTAATTTTGCGCCTTTTTTCAGGTTTGAAATCATTTTTGATATGACTTTCTTGATATTGGATGGAGCCGGCTTTGCCAAAATTTGTATTGCCGCTCCTTCGCCTACTTCATTTATTTTTGAAAGCCCGCTTAATATCGGAGCAAACGTATCCAAATTCGCTTCAATATAAGTTCTTACGGGAATCGCATAAGAAAATTTCTGTTTCAAATAAACCCCCGTGTTTTCGCCGCCGGATATAAAAATATTGTAATCATCCGCCGGCCGGACTTGAGCGCCCTTGAACAATCCTTCAATCTGGCGGCTTGCGCTTTCCAAAAGCTTATACGGAACTCCGACATAAAAAAGTATTTCCGATCCGGCATGAGGCACTGCCGCTTCCAGAACAAACGGAGCGTTAAGCCCGGACAATATGCTGAAAAGCTGCGCCGATAAATTTATCTCGTCCTTAAAATCTTTCTGCCCCGCCTGCGTCTGGCCCTCTTTTGATTGCTGCGGCAAACGCACAGAAAGTAATTTCAATTCCATAGCATTTGCCAAGTGCTGTTTTTTTATTCCTCTGGAAATCAATAAAAAAATTACCGCAGCCAGCGCAAAGACAAAAATTGTTAAAAATATATACAGCATCAAAAATAATTTTTTTACATCTCAATACTTTTCACTAAAAATTATAAACTCATTCGTTAAAAATTTAATCACGAGACATTAATTAGAAATTTATCCCCGCTCTATATCATTTTCCTTTTTTTCAATTCATTATGAAGCTTATCGATTAAAGCATCATGATACGCGTCCAAAATAAAAGGAGATGTTTTCCTGGCTTCATTTATTCCGCTCGCAAGGCCGTTTCTGACCGTATCTTCCAAAAGCTTTTCAACCTGATTTTTTATTTTCGGATCGGCGTCCTTAAGATAACCCGGCAAAAATTTATCTTCCTCCGAAGATTGCTCCTGCAAAGGAGCCGGCTTTCCCGAGGGATAAGCCATCGGTTTAATAGCCTGTTTTACCAAATCCCGATCCGAATAATGTTTTATTTCCGGCGTACTTTTTTTCTCCGCCACTTCCTTCCCTGTTTTTTCAAGATCTTTTCCCCACGCCGAATCATGGGGGCCGAAATTTACTTCTGTTTGAGGTTCCATTTTTTATTGATATAATTTATTTATATGAGTAAAAAAACAATCGTTATCTCTCTCGCATTAATAGTAATTATAGCCGCTTTCTTTAGGCTGTACAATATAACCCAGACTCCGCCGGGACTTTATCCGGACGAAGCGATGGATGGCACCAACGCCCAAGAAGCGCTTGCCACCCATAACTTCAAAGTTTTTTACCCCGAGAACAACGGACGCGAAGGATTGTTTATGGATATCCAGGCGCTTTCCATTACTGCATTTGGAAATGAACCTTGGGCTCTCCGCATTGTAAGTTCAATCTTCGGGATTCTGACCGTGCTGGGATTGTATTTTCTGGCAAAAATATTATTCAAAAGCAAAAAAGAATATGCCGTAAAAATCGCGCTGCTTTCCGCTTTTTTAATGGCAACGAATTTCTGGCACATTAACTTTTCCAGAATAAGCTTCCGCGCGATTATGGCTCCCTTCTTTTTGGTCTGGGCGGTTTATTTCATCTTAAAATCATTTGACGAAGAAAAATACAAAAGCGCGATTATCGCCGGAATTTTTTACGGCCTTGGATTTTATTCCTATATTGCCTTCCGCGCCACGCCGCTGATTATCGCCGTGATTTTCGGATATTGGCTTGTAAAATATCCGCTTTCAAGAAAAAGACTTGTTAAAAAATTCGTTGTCCTTTTTTTGGTGTCGCTTATTGTGTTCGCTCCGCTGGGATATTACTTTGTAAAGCATCCGGCTGATTTTATGGGCCGCACAACCCAAGTTTCAATATTTTCATCCGCCTCTCCGCTGAAATCATTGGCTGACAACACAATAAAAACATTGGGAATGTTTAACTTTGCCGGCGACAGCAACTGGCGCCACAACTACAGCGGCGCCCCTGAACTGTTTTTCCCTGTTGGAATAATGTTTTTAATCGGAATATTTTTCGCTATTTACTGCTTAATTAAAAATTTTAAACTACCATCAACTAGTCATCCTGAGGTATTCTCCGAAGGATCTCGTTTACCTTTTTACATTTTACTAAGCTGGTTTATCACGGCTATGCTTCCGGTTGTCATCTCAAACGAAGGCATACCCCATGCGCTTCGTTCCATATTAATGATCCCCCCGGTAATTATCCTGGCGGCTTTTGGCGGCATAATTACTTACGAAAAATTACGTGAAATTTTAAAGTCAAAAATTTCCAAAAACATCCTCCTTTATGCTTTATACTTTTTACTTTTTACTATATTGGTTTCCGCTTATATAACCTATTTTATAGACTGGGCAAAAAATCCGAACACAATTGCCTCATTCAACCAAAATTATGTTGATATCGGACGCCAGCTCAATTCGCTCCCGCAAGAGCTGCCAAAATACGTGATAGTTGAAGCAGGCGGAGTTGATGTCCGCGGAATTCCAATGCCGGCCCAAACCGTTATGTTTATCACCGATACATTTACTCCCGACAAACAAAAAGCAAAAAATATTTTTTACGTTCTGCCAAAAGACATATCCGAAATACCATCCAACGCCTTTACCGTTGAGTTAAAATAATGGAATAGCCATCTTTTAAAGGAAGCTTGCCTACCGATAGGCAGGGGTAAGGCAAGTTTTATTTGCTATTGACATTTAAATAAGGCTGTCTTATATTATTAACTTAACGCGGAGAGAAACGGATTTCCGGGTTTCGGGCGAGCTGACCTTCTTTAAGGCCACGCAAATAAAAAATATTCAGCGCTCAAAACACCGGAAATCCGCTTCCTCTGCACCACAGCTCTTAACAATTCTTTTTAAAATAGTCGGGACGTAGCTCAGCCCGGAAGAGCGGCTCCCTCATAAGGAGTTG
>DAHWFZ010000097.1 GCA_027336345.1 Candidatus Wolfebacteria bacterium | reverse complement strand
GAGGAGATTTTTAAAGAAATTAACGAAATTGGAAATTCAAAGTTTAACGCTAAAAACGAAGCTCGCTCCACAGGCGCGCGCGGGTCGGCGGGTATCGCAAAAGAAACATGCGTTTACAGCTACAGAACGTTAGATTCATATCGTGAAAGCGTTAAAAATTTTGCAGTTTATGCAAAAGAAAATCTTGGATTAAAAGACTTAACGAAAACGACTGTCGATCATGTAAAGTCTTATCTCAATTCTCGACTTGCAGAAGGCGTATCGCATAAAACCTTTCAAGTCGAGAAAGCGGCGCTCAACAAGTTTGAAACGGCTTTAAATAAGTATTCGCAAGCTCATAATCTGAATAAAGAATACAGTTTTAAGTTAAATGAAACGTTTAAATCCGAGCATAAAAATTTGCGGCGTTCCGACGTCAAAGCGTATAGCGCAAAAGTAGTAGAAAAGCTTCTTAACATTGAAAATAAAGCTGTAAATCTTGCCGTGCGCCTCGCCTACGGCGCAGGGCTCCGCAAATCAGAAATTTTAAAGTTATCGGAAAAAAATCTACATGGAAATAAAATTGAAATAACCGGAAAAGGCGGAAAGACACGTGTTGTATCGCAAATTCACGATAAAAATCTAATTACTGATGTAAAAAACTTTTTGAAAGAGAATAATCTTTCAAAGTTTTCCCAAGCCGTCAACGGCTCAAAAATCAACACCGAAATCCGCGCCGCTAACGGTAATAGCGGCTCAATTCACGCACTCAGACATAACTACGCTATAAATACAATAAAAACCTTTCAAGCGGCGGATTTCTCACGTGTTGAAGCCGTGCATATGACGAGTATCGAGCTCGGACACGAAAGGAATGAAATTATCGAAACTGTATATTCAAAATGATGATAAACACTGAAAAATTAGAAAGAATTTTGAGCAAGAAAAAAGACAGAACTCAAGCTTTGCTCGAAGTTTTGAGCCTAACGGCAAAACTTTGTAATATTCACGATGACGTTTTTAATACTAATTTTAATCTTGCTATCTACAAAGTTGAAAATCTCTTATTTTTACAATCGCAGTCGAAAAAAACTACTGGTTATATATTAAATAATAGCGATTATAAATCATTAGGAATTTTTGAAAATCATCTTAAAAAGCTTCGTAAAAAGTCAAAAAAATCTTTGTTGAAAAATCAATTAATTAAGTTAATGCCTAAACTTTATAAAATCAAGCATGATAAGCGTTTGAGCTACACTGAACTTAAAAACTATGTTGACAAAAAATATAAAATTAAAGTCAGCAGAACGTATTTCGTTAAAATTTTCAAAGCTGTTTTGGATTATTAATTTTACTATTAAGGTTTTCCAGAAACACTTACCGCCTCCTGCTTTAATCGCTATTAATTTTACCTTTTTCAAACATCTTTTTCAATTCCTAAAATATTTTTTCACCTACACGCGAGTTGCGGCTATAAGATATATATAGGGGGGAGAGAAATTGGCGGAAATAAAATATTTAACATTAAAAGAAGCTGCACAAATATTATCCGTGTCTACCAGAACGCTTGCTAACCTTGCGATAAGTGGTCAAATA
>DAHWFZ010000095.1 GCA_027336345.1 Candidatus Wolfebacteria bacterium | reverse complement strand
AAAACTGTTCCAGTCGGTGACAAATTTCGGAGCTCCTCCGCCCTGAATCCAGTTGATTGTCTGGTCAACGATATAGTCCCCGAGTATTTTGACAAAAGTATCCCTGAGGCATTTTTGAGAATCGCTTAAGTTTGAATTTATTTGTTGGCTGTCCGCGCTATCCGAAACATTGCTTTGAGTCCCCGAATCGTTAACCGGAACTTGAACACTTTGTTTTACTAATGCGAGTGATCCTCCCACGATGGCGCCTTTTACAATGCCCGCCACCTTACTTACTCCTTGTTTGGCATACTTTTGCAGTTCTATCGCCGAATAACATATTGCGGCCGCGGCAATTGCTTTTCCGACGGCCTGTCCCGGGGATGTGATGTCTTTAGGCTGCGCGGCCGTCCCTTGTGATTTCGGAGCTGCCGCGATTGATTTTTTAGTCAACACAGCCATCGGACTGAAAAGTATCCCGAATACGATGGCTATAACCAAAAATTTTTGCATTGAAATTTTATTTTTCATAAATTATTGAATTTAATTTCCCGAAAATCATTTAACGCTGTTTGCCATATTATCCAAATCTTGCCTGATCTGAACCCCGTCAGCGAGCAATTTATTCATCATGCCGGCGGCGGCATAACCCTTGATCGGATCCCGGGGATACCCGGCCATTGCGGCATAAATAATTTCAGAATTCTCATAATAGGCAATAATCTCTTTATGGAAGGCAACCCAATCGCCGGGAACGGTTAAATTGATAAAATCACCGGCCAAGTTTTTATAAATCCCCTCTGATTTTACGGCCGATGCCGTATCGTTATTTTTCCCGTAAACATTTACCATAACCTGGACATAATTGTCGGGGTTGGCATCCAAATAATCCTTCTGGACTGCCGCGATTATTGAATTCAAATAATTCTTTTTGGCCGCGATTGAATTATCGGAAGAAATTTTCAAATCGGAGTCAGCAATGTCGGAAATTGTTTTGAATTGGGGGCTGATATTTGAAAGATCGTTCAATACTCCGGAGGATATGACAGGAAGGCTATTTTTTAAGCTATTCGGGTTCTGGCTTGAAATTCCGGCCGCCTGAATCTGGTTAAAAAGGCTTTTACTGAAAGCTTCCGTAAGATTGCCGCTCGCGCTTAAATCATTTCCGGAATTATCAACAGCATTGGCCGCGGAACCGGCCGTATCGGTTGCGTTGTCGGTAAAAACACCGCCGCCATTCTGCAATTGGTTCAAGCTATCGGTACTATCCTGCTGATTGGCGATTACCGCGCCTCCGCTTGAAGATATGCCGCTGATTATCAGATATGCTCCTATAAGCCCCAGCGACAGAATCCCAAAAATTAAATTTTTCCATAAAAATACGCTTTAACGAAATTTTAACATTTTTTACAGTCCGCCGGAAGCGCCATAAAAAATTACAGCCCCTTCATAAGGCGTCGGCACCCCCGCCAAAGTGCACGACCCCGGGTTTAATATTGTCTTGCCTAAAATCATATCCCCTGTTTTAAGATAGCCCTTAAAATATGGATTTATGGCTTCAACCGCCGCGTTTAGATTAAACCTTCCGCCACATGGAAGGGATATATTCAAGACCTCATCAACAACATCGTCGCAAACTTGGTTTAGCAATATGGGCCCGCCGATATAATAGAAATCCGGCGCCGCGGTAGCGGCGCAAGTTACCGCTTCGGCGGATTTTACAAAAGAAAAACTGCGGGAATTTTTAATCGCGGCAGTGCTGTTTTCCATCAGAAGATTCTGCGCCGCGGCTTTGGTTTGAAATTGGGCGTATAAATCGCCGATCTGCCCGGCGGTTAAATTGCCGGCGGCAAACGCGCTGGCGATGCCGGAGTGATATTGAAGCCAACTTATAAATGAATTGTTCAGCGAGAACGCGCCGCCCGATACGGGAATAGTTTTTAATGAGGCGATAATTCTTTCATCAAAATTATGCCAAGCTGAAAAAGAATCTTTTAATTTGTCCAAATCATATCCGTTATTTGCTTGCTCCATCAATTGCTCCAAGCGGGGAATATTTTTACCGTTGCTGATTTTTAGCATTGATTTAATTTCATCGTCAGTGAATCCGACATTTTTTGTAACGGCGAGAAAATTTTTATAATAGTCGTCAATTTTGGAAACCGGCGCCGCAGTCGGATTGCCGGCAATTACGGATGGCTGAGGGGTTAAAAACTTATTTAAATTTTGGCTGATATTTAAAACAGACAGGGGTAAAGAAAATAACGATACCGGAGCCGCCGCGGGTAAGCCTGTTTTCCCGGAGAAATTTATATTTTGTTGAAGTTTATCAAGCTGCTCCTTCAAGCTATTTATTATACCAAGGAGCGAATTTATTAAATTTAAATAATCATTGCTTGAAATTCGGCTGGCCGTTGAGGTTTGAATATTTTGCGCTTGAGCTGCCGGCAAATGAACATTTACAATAAGGCCAACGGATAATACCAAGCTTATACTAAAAAACAGCGCGGATAACCTCGCAACATTCCTCCATAAGGACGGCTTATATTTATATTTCCCACTTTTAAATTCCGGCGCATTTTTTATTTCCAAACCGGAATTTTTAGAATGTAACGGGGCAGGTTTAATGCGTTTCATTATTTCAATTATATGAGCGAAACACACTTAAAACAATGTTGATAACTCTATAATTTTCCCGATTTCCAAATCTTGCAATCGGTTCTAATCAACTTTGAATTATAAAATCGTTATCAGCCATTCTGAGCTTGCGCTTGTTGGAAGCTGGCTTCCTCCCCGTTAGGGTCAAGAATCCAAGGAGATCCTTCGTTGGGCTCAGGATGACGCGTAAAGTACGTCATTGCGAGAGCAGTAATTTCATTTCCGTCATTGCGAGGTACTCCGTGGCAATCTTACTTACCGTCATTGCGAGCAGAGCGCGGCAATCTCTAGAAATACACTAAATTAGATTGCTTCGTACCTCGCAATGACAAGGAACAGATCCTTCGTTGGGCTCAGGATGGCGAACAGGGCATGTCATTCTGACGTACCCGGAAGAATCTAATGAAATATAACCAAGCAGAAATTTTTCACAAAGTTAAAAATTACAAAATATCGCTGAAAACTCCGGATAACCGGGATAATTGTTCCAAAGACAGGTTTTGCGGCCTATCGGCTGCGTTTATTTTTAATGATTCCAATTTTGATTTTATAAGTTGTTGGTCGCCAGTTATCTGCCGTAAATTATTCAGTATGGTCTTTCTCGGCTGTTTAAAAATTATTTTTACAAAACCGTAATACCTGTTTTTTTCTTCCGCTGCCGGCTGCTGTTTATTTGTCGTCATTTTGATAACAGCGCTGTCAACTTCCGGAACCGGATCAAAATCTTTTTTCGGCGCGTAAGCGATTATTTCCGGAGTAGCCCAAAATTGCGCGCTCGCCGACAAAATATTCATCTTGGGCGGTTTGGCGCATATTCTTTCCGCGACTTCTTTTTGCACCATAAATACGGAAAACCCGGGTTTGTTATCCAAACTTTCCAACACCCTGAATAAAAATCCGGTTATGTAATACGGGATATTGCCGACCAGCTTAAATTTGGAATTTGGAATTTGGAATTTGGAATTTAAATCCGGAAGAATTTTCAGCGCATCTCCCTCCAAAATTTCAACATTTTTATTTTCTGCGAATTTATTTTTCAAATCTTTTGCCAATTCTTCGTCTTTCTCAATCGCAATAACTTTACATTTTTTGATATTTAAATATTTAAATTTTTCGATTATTTCTTCCGTCAGCTCCCCGTGTCCGGGCCCGATTTCAATAATAATATCGCCCTCTTTTAATTCAAGAGATTCCACAATTTCTTTAATCTTATTTTTATTTACCAAAAAATTTTGTCCGAGTGATTTTTTTGCTTGCATGTTACATTATGGGATTCTTGACGCTACGCGGAGGAAGCCAGCTTCCAACAAACGGGGTACCTCAGAATGACAACAAAATGTGATTTTAGTTATCCAATCAATCCATTTCTATATATCTTTCCTCATCATCCAAATCCAAGTTTCTCTTTCCGACAAACTCCACCAAATCAGGCGGAATCTCATAAAGAAATCTGGACGGCAAGCCGTAAAAGTTCAAATAAAGGTTTTTTTTCGCTCTGGTCATTGCAACATACATCAACCGGCGCTCTTCTTCTATGCCGGATTCTTCCCGATACGCCATCTGATGGGGTAACAGCCCCTCGTTTGCGCCGATTAAAAACACATAATCAAACTCAAGCCCTTTTGCCAAATGAACAGACATCAAATTCACGATTCCGGAATCTATTGCCGCCTTTTTTTGTTTTTTGTCTTTCTTATCGCCGTCCAAAGGCTGTAACAACAGCACTCTCTCCAGAAAGTCCGACAAACTTTCAAAATTTGAAGCAAAATCTATCAATTCTTTTACGTTTTCAGCGCGCTCAAAATGATTCGTAAAATTCTTCTGCAAATAATTAAAATAATCGGTAACTTTAATAGTATAACCGATCAATTCCAAAGGACTCAGCTCCTTCCCTTTTTGCGGCAACTGTTCCTTTAATTCCAAATACGGCGCTTTATTGAAATTCTTTTCAAGCCTCTCAAGGCTCACGGTGTCGCTCGGGTTGGAAGCATAACGCAGCGCCGCGACCAAATCCTTGATTTCTTTCCTTTCATAAAATCTTAGACCGCCGAAAATCTGGTATGGAATGTCGTTTCCCATCAACGCCTGCTCAATGGCGCGGGACTGCGCGTTTGTCCTGTACAATATCCCGATTGAACCGCTTTTCCCGTTTTCCTTTTTCCCTTTCACTTCCGATGCCACCCAATCCGCTTCATAATCGGCATCGGTATGTTCAATAACTTTTACCAAATCCCCTTGTGAATTTTTGGTCCAAAGTTTTTTGGATTTCTGGAATTTATTATTTTTAATGACGCAGGACGCGGCTTCAATAATATTTGAAGATGACCTGTAATTCTCTTCCAATAAAACCACTTTGACTTCCGGCCAATCTTTTTCAAAATTTAAAAAATTCCTGAAGTCGGAGCCGCGGAACGCAAAAATTGACTGCTGGTCGTCACCGACAACGCTCAAATTTTTATGTTTGCCGGCCAATAATTTTATGAAATTATATTGCGAAGTATTGGTATCCTGATATTCGTCAACCAAAATATATTTGTACCTATTCTGATATTTTAGAAGAACATCGGGAAATTTTTGAAAAATCCTCACTGGCTTTTCTATGAGGTCGTCAAAATCAAACGCATTGTTCAAACGCAAATTATTTTCATAATCCAAAAACATTTCCTTAATCAACTCGTCCCTGCCGTCTTCCATACTTTCCAAATCAGCCAGCTCGTCTTTCATTTTTGAAAATTCCCTTTCCAAAAAAACCGGAGTAAGTTTTTCCCTTTCTTTCAACGGCATATTGAAATTCTTGGCGCATTTCTTTACCAACGATTTGGAATCGTCATTGTCAAAAATGGTAAAATCCGGCGTTCTTTTCAGCAGACGCGCTTCTTTTCTCAAAATTCTGGCGCCGAAAGAATGGAAGGTTCCGATAAACAGGCGTTTAAAAATATCGTCATTCCCGTTCATATCTTCCAATAATTTTTCCACCCTTTCTTTCATTTCGCTGGCCGCCTTATTGGTAAAAGTAATGGCCAGAATATTTTCAGGAGCAATCCCGTGCGCCAAAAGATTCGCCAGCCTGTTGGTAAGCGTCCGGGTTTTGCCTGAACCGGCGCCGGCGACAATCAAAAGAGGCCCGTCAATGTGTTTGGCGGCCTCCAGCTGTTTTGGATTTAATTCCTGTAATTTCATATTTTGAACTATTTTAAAATCAACAATATATAACTATATCAAAAACAAAAAGAAAAGGCAGGCCTCAGCCTGCCTTTAAATGGCGATACCGGAATATGGCGCGGTAAAAATTGCCATATCCGAACCTATTCTTTATTTTTTACCATAAAAGCCAGATTAAACTGGCCTTCCACCACCGCGCCGGAGGATGGCCCCCTGAAAACTTCATAACAAATTTCATCCATTATCCGCTGGCGTTGCTCCGGCGAGCATTCTGACAGCTCGCTTCTCAGCGCTTCGGAGTGAGTGCGGATTACAGCAAGTTCATTAATCTCATTCTTTGTATTTTCCATCGTCTTTTTATTTTTCATCTTCTTTCTCCTTATTCAAAAGGGTGATCCTCTGCAAGAATTTTTTTCATGTGATCCGCCGAATGATCGCGCAAATCGATTACTACTTCACTACGGATGTTAGCTTTTAAATGCTCAAAAAATAAATCAAACGCTTCTTGAGACATATTTTTTGTAACCTTTTTCAGACAATCCAACACCGCCCGCTCTCCGGCACTTTTAAGTGGACATTTATTGCATGGCATATCCGCCTCCATAAAAAATAGTTTTTAAACATCTGATAATTATATACTCCAATAAAAAATAGAAATCAACCCCGCATCTTTCCGCCTTTAAGATATTTAAAAAGCGCGGCGTCAATTTTCCCTTATCCTATACTGAAACGCTTCCGCCAGATGGATTGGAAATACTTTTTCCGACTCTTCCAGATCGGCAATAGTTCTGGCAGTCTTTAAAATCCTGTAATACCCGCGGGCGGATATGAAAGATTTTTCCAGAATATTTTTTAAAAACATCTGGCTTTCATTATCCAAATCAATCAGCTGATCGGCCATTTTTGAAGTCATTTCCGAATTCAGATATACCCCC
>DAHWFZ010000090.1 GCA_027336345.1 Candidatus Wolfebacteria bacterium | reverse complement strand
CAAATGGTTCAACGGTCGGCTTCAGGCACAAAGCTCGCCCTCGGGGCAAACAGCTGGCAATTCTTGGTTATCTGTTGTAGGTTCGGACCGTCTGTCCGTAGATCGGACTCGATGCATCGAGCGGTTTCGGATACAGTGGATCCTTGTGACCGCTTGCGATCAAAAGCTCTCTCATCTGTTTTTGCACCAGTGAAGGGGCGGTGTACACGGACGACCACACTATTTTTTCAAAGTCATTTTTTACCGCGAGCCAGATATTGACAAAATAGCACTAAATGTGCTATTTTGCTTTTAGCATCTTTTATATTTATATTTATCTTTTACAGAAAGGAGCCAAAAAATGTTGGCACGATTAATAAGTATTTTTGCAGGTAAATCTGTCCGTATTACACACACTAATAAAAAGTTAGGGACAGAAGAAGGTATCTGTAAAACCGTTCATGCTGTGCCTGGCGAAAAAGATCAGTTTAATATCGAATTGAAGAATGGAAATCGCTATGGGTTCGTCCCAGAAATTGTGACTTCCTCTTCAGTCGACGGTGAACTACGTGCTTTTGCCGGTGGACGCCGCAAAGTAGAATTAATCTGATTACTTACATACCCCTCTTGGGGTTCGCTGACCGAGAACGGTCTTTTTTTATTTCAAATTTAAATCTGATATTATAGATATACTCATTTTGTTTATAAAAAATAATTCTAACGCTATCTACAACTCGGAGCCAGTAATAATTTTACTTTATTAAAATTATTTGTTATTATAGAAAAAATAATCAATTAACAAATAAAAATTTAACCCACGCCGCTGGCGGGGTGCTCGATTTTATGGATAATTTTTTCATCCATAGATTCGAAAATTTATATAAAATCGGCATGGCAAAAAGAGGCACGGGATTAACAAACAGAAAGAAACCGCATTCCCACAAAACCAAAAAGCGATTGGCAATAAAAGTTGCCATGCTGGCGGCAAAGAAAAAGAAAACCAAGTAGAATCCATTATAAAAAACAGTTAGCTTGCTAACTGTTTTTTATAATGTTACCATATGCAGACTAGTTACTTAATAAAAATTTAGTCGAATTTATTCGGGAAACTAAACCTTAGTATAAATCCCACACATAAAATTATGTATGGGATAAACCCTAAAATATTCATTAAACTAAATTTTTACCATGGAAGGAACAATTAAAAACCTTGTTGCAGATAAAGGATTTGGATTTATTACCGTTGATGGCGAGGAAAAAGATTTATTTTTTCACACCAATGAACTTAAAGGCGTAAGCTTTGAAGATCTCAAAATCGGCGATAAAGTATCATTTGAAAAGGCTGAATCTCCGAAAGGACCAAATGCCGTAAACGTATCCCGCATTTCAGAGTAATAATGCAGACCGTTTGAATTCAATTAAAAAGCTCCCAAAAGGGAGCTTTTTAATTTTGCGCAAAGTTACTTTATTTCTTTTTAATGCTTACCTTTTCGCAAATTTCCTCCATTTTTTTCCTCATCGCGCCGATATCTTCTCTTATATCGCGCAACGATATTTCTTCACTTTTAATTTCTTCCGCGGTCTTTTCGTCAGTCCTCTTTTCCGATTTAATGCCGCTGATAATAATCTGGTCCCCGACAAAAAATGATACGAGGAGCCCCGTGGACATCAAAATAACCAGTCCCAGAACCGTTGAAATTATTCCGGTTTCATCATAAGGATCAAATAAAATAGTGATCCCGCGCCACAACAAAATAATTCCCAAGCTTCCGATAAGCGCGTAAAGTATAGGATGCCTGCTTAACCTTCCCCTGATTTTATCTTCAAGTTTGTCAAAAAAACGGAAAATTGATTTCATACCCTGTAGTAGAATTGCGAACTTAAAACTTTTCAAATTTTATTTTTAACAAATTCGTCCGCGCTCTCAATATATATTATTTTACAAGCTTATTGTAAAGAATACAAATTTAAGATGACATGAGGGTGAGATCCTGTCGGAGTACATAGGATGACAAAAAAATAATCCGTTTTACATTCATTTTTTAACTATACATCTCCTTGGCTTTCGCGAGTAGCAAAAAAAGCAATTATTCAACAATGGCTTTAATTCTTCTGACGCCGGCTGACGCCGCTTCTTCTTTTAAAATTTTAAAATGTCCAAGCTTGCCCGTAAAATCAACATGGGGGCCTCCGCAAATTTCCCGGCTAAAAGCATTATCGGTGCTGGCTGACGGGCTCAAAATAGAATATACCTTAACCCAATCCCCGTATTTTTGGTCAAAAACTCCAAGAGCTCCGCTTAATTTTGCGGCGTCAACCGTCATTTCATCAACAATAACCGGAAGATTTTCTTTGATTTTTTCATTTACCAAGCCCTCAACTTTATTAATTTGTTCGGGGGTCATTTTTTCATTGTGGCTGAAATCAAACCGCAATCTTTCATCCGTTATATTAGAGCCTTTTTGAAAAACATGGGGGCCCAAAACTTCACGAAGCGCAGCCTGCAACAGATGAGTCGCGGTATGAAGTTTCATTGTTTGTTCATTTTGGCCTTGAAGCCCGCCTTTAAAAGCGCCGGCTGTTGCGGTCCTTGAAAGCTCCTGATGCTTTTTAAATTCCGTCTGGAAGCCATGTTCGTCAACTTCCAGTCCTTTTTCTTTCGCCAACTCCTTTATAATTTCCAACGGGAATCCAAAACTTTGATAAAGATCAAAAGCATTTTTACCTGAAATCAGCTTTGATTCCGCGACAATTGAGGTAAATTCCTTAAGCCCGTTTTCCAATGTATCGCGGAATTTATTTTCCTCTTTTTTAAGTTCATTATAAATTTTATCGTTATTTATCCGGAGTTCATTATAAAAATCACCGTACATATCAATGACAATTTCGGCGATTTTTACCGTAAAATTTTCTTCAATCCCGATCAGCTTTCCATATCTGACAGCG
>DAHWFZ010000038.1 GCA_027336345.1 Candidatus Wolfebacteria bacterium | reverse complement strand
TTCTATTTTAGTCCAACCTTTTTGAATCAATACAGAAGATTTCTTAATATCGGAAGATATTATTTTTTTATTTTTTGATAAATAAAACCCAATATTTTCCTTTAATACCCTTTTATTTTTATTATATGCATCTGGAATATTGTGATTTACAATAAATGCAAATCTTTCTTCTCCAATTTTTTTAATTGCATCATTATATTTTTCTTTAATGAATTTATATTCTTCATCAAATATGGTAATAAATTTCAATTTTGGATAATTATTTTTCATATTTATCAACTAAAATACTTATTTTAATATTTAAATATAACCCTATTTATTATAGCTAATTCACATTATTTCTTCCATGATTAGTTATAAATATTTGACTGTTCATAAATTCCTAATATCCGCCATGAATTTCAACTAAATATCCCCTTTAGCCACAACCGAGACGGTTCAATTTGGTACAATAAATTAATTCAAATAACCCTTTAACGGTCTTGATGTGGATGGTTCCAGACCGGAGAACACAGCCAAGTCGTGATAGGTTATCGCGCATAAGAAGAGTCGTTATAATAAACTAAACCTAAACCTAAAGCTAAAAACGTTTTATCATTAATTTGTACTTAAATATGAAAAAAGTCGCATATATAATTCCCGGGTATCAGCAATCGTATAAAAATAAGAAAGGGTATAATAAAATCGCTGAATTTTTTAAAGAAAAAGGAATAAAACCAATTCATATAGAGTTAAAATGGAATTATAAAAATCCTATTCAATTTGAACGTTATATAAGCCAATTTTTAAAGAAATACAAGAAACCTAAAAATACAAAAGTGTATATATTGGGTTTTTCTTTCGGATCTATGATCGCTCTTATGAGCGAATTTAAAACCCGGCCGGAAGCGCTTATTCTTTGTTCTCTTTCGCCGTATTTTAAAGAAGATTTGCCAAAGATTCCCAAAGGCTGGTCTAATTGGTGGAAAAAGAATTATAAAAATAGCGATATTTCTTTCGACCAAATCGCGCCAAAAATAAGGACAAAAGTTTTTATTATCGCTGGCGATAAAGAGGGGGTTGAAGTCGAGTATAGGGCAAAGTCCGCAAAAAGAATGATAAAAGGCAGCTCTCTTTTTGTTGCAAAAGGCGCAAAGCATTGGATTAGCCAGAGCAAATATTTAACTGAGGTTAAAAAAGTAATTAGTCGACTTTCTTAAATAACAAATGGATTACGAATCTTTACATAATCACACTAAAATTTCCGATGGTCTTCAAAATCATTTGGATGTTTTGAAAACCGCCGAAAAATTCGGTTACGGCGTTATTGCATTTACTGATCATGATGCGGTTCCGAATAGTGCGATTATTAAACAATTAAAAACGCATAAAGGATCTGTTAAGTGGCTTAAGTGATCGTTAAAAATGAGATACTAATTTTTTAGTGTATCAAAACTGTTTAAAAGAGCTTTGATATCGTATCAGGAGGCACAGCCAAGCTATTCATGGTGCATTTGAATTTATCCACTGACGCCTGATTATGAAAGGTGTATAATGAAAGGAAGTCGAATATTAAAAAATAATAGTAAACCAATAAAATGAAAACAAAATTAAAATATATTTCCATTATTGCGGGAGCAACAATAATGGGAAGCATCTTTTTGGGCTCATCGGCATTTGCCCAAACCACCGCTTCAAGCGCCATTCAAACTTTGATACAGACTCTGCAGGCGCAGATTACCGCGCTTCAGCAGCAGCTTAATACTTTAATTGCCGCCCAGACCCAGATTAGCGCGGCAACAAGCACGGCGAGTGGAATTTCTTCAAGCACTTTGCAGCTTATCAGCCAGCTTGATTTGGGATCAAGGGGAAATAATGTAAAGCTTCTTCAGGAAATATTGGCTGCAGATCCGAGTATTTATCCGGAAGGGGTAGTAAGCGGATACTTCGGACAACTCACTGAAGACGCCGTGAAAAGATTCCAGCAAAAGCACGGATTGGAACAGGCGGGAAGGGTAGGGCCGCAAACTCTTTCTGAAATAAACAAAGAACTTGAGGATAACCCGGTTGGAGAACAGGAGAATTCATCCGGAGAAAAAGAGCATTGCGCGATTGTTCCTCCAGGCCATTTAATCGCTCCGGGATGGATTCGTAAGGAAGGCGGAGAAGGAGGAGACGGAGAAAGAGAAGGGGAAGGATCGGGAGCGGTAACGACTAATCAAATTATCCCATTGTGCCAGACAATTCCTTCCGGCATTGAAGAGCAATTGGGTACAACAACGCCGGTTTCAACGCAAGTTGCGGCGCCGGTTATCTCGGGAATTTCCGCATCCAATATAACAGTGAATTCCGCCCAGATTAATTGGACAACGGATAAATCTGCCACAAGCCTGATTTGGTACGGGACTTCAAACTTAATCACCACATCGGGAAACGCCAGCATTAGTTACGGCGATTTGGCTTTAAGCCACAGCGTCTCGCTTTCCGGGCTTACCGCAAATACCACTTATTATTATATAGTCGGTTCCGCGGATGCGTATGGAAATGT
>DAHWFZ010000025.1 GCA_027336345.1 Candidatus Wolfebacteria bacterium | reverse complement strand
AACAGGGTGGTGAAATTTTTGGTTTTATCCGATTTGCTGTTTTTGGGCGGCTGGAGCATGGTCTCGCCGATTCTTTCAATTTTTATGGTCAGGAAAATTCCGGGCGCCACTTTGGTTACGGTCGGATTGGTAATAGGTCTTTACTGGCTGATCAAATCGCTTTTGCAAATTCCGGTGGCGAATTATCTGGATACGCACGACGGCGAGAGTGATGATTTTTACGCTTTGCTTTTATCTCTGACATTGGCGGCTTTGGCGGCGTTCATATTGGCGGTGACAACGGCATTGTGGCAGTTATTCGCGGCTCAGTTTATTTACGCGATAGCTATGGGCCTGTATGTCCCGTCGTGGTCCGGAATTTTTTCTCATCACTTGGATGATAAAAGATTTTCTTTTGACTGGTCTTTGGACAGCACGGTTGTGGGGTTAACGTCGTTTGTGGCGGCTTTGAGTTCCGGAATTTTGGCGGAGAAGTTCGGTTTTTCTCCGGTATTTTTCATAGTCGGAACTCTTTCTTTGATGAGCGCGATAATGCTGTTTTTGATTCCGAATTTGATTCTTCCCAAAGGGAAAAGAGAAGAAGTTCCGGTTATCCGCGACCACACGCCGGCGGGGATAGAGCGCTAGGAAGTAAATTTTTAAGCACCAATTTTTAATTTCTAAACAATTTCCAATGAATTAATTTCAAAATTGAAACATTAAGCCAGTGATTAAAAATTAAAAAAGCAAGATAATAATTTAAAGTTAGCGCAGAAGTGTCATCCTGAGGGTAATCCCGAAGGATCCCAATATGAGATCCTTCTCTGCGCTCAGGATGACGCAGCAGCGGTAATTAAAAATTTAAAATTATAAATTAAAAATTAATTCTCATGGATACCTTGCACGATAAAAAATTAAAATTTCTTGAAGAAATGGCGAACAGGGTCCGCCAGGATATCATTAAAGAGCTTGTTGAGGCGGGGTCGGGGCATTCTGCCGGGCCTTTGGGCATGGCGGATATTTTTACGGCTTTATATTTCCATATCTTAAATCATGATCCGAAAAAGCCGAATTGGCCGGACAGGGACAGGGTGGTTTTATCAAACGGCCATATTTGCCCGGTTTTATACGCGGTTTTGGCGCAAGCGGGGTATTTTCCGCCGGAAGAATTATTAACTTTGAGGAAATTGGGCAGCCGCTTGCAGGGCCATCCGCATCGGGGAAGTTTGCCGGGGATTGAAACAACATCAGGTCCCCTTGGTTCGGGTTTGTCCCAGGCTATCGGGATGGCTTTGGCCGCGAAACTGGATAATAACGGTTCGGCCGGCTCTCCGCGCGGAAAATATTATACTTATTGTTTGATGTCCGACGGGGAGCATCAGGAAGGCAACACTTGGGAAGCCGTGATGTTTGCCGGAAAAAACCGGTTAAGCAATTTAATCGGCATCATAGACAGGAATAACATTCAAATTGACGGGTTTACCGAGGACGTGATGCCGCTGGAGTCGCTAAGGGAGAAATATGAATCTTTTAACTGGCACGTGCTGGAGATTGACGGGCACAATATGCTGCAAATAGCTTCGGCTGTTACCGAGGCAAAGGCGATTTATGAAAAGCCGACCGTGATTATCGCGCACACTATTCCGGGCAAGGGAGTAAGTTTTATGGAAAGGGACTTTTTGTGGCATGGCATTCCGCCGAATAAAGAACAGGCGAACGAGGCATTGAAAGAACTGCGGACTCTTGGCGGTAAAATAAAGTCGGAGCACGAATAAAAGTATCGATGCCAATATACAAATAATACGAATTATGCGAATAATATTTATTATGTATTGGTATTATTCGTAAATTGGTATATTTGTATCGATACAGCGAAGTTTATGAATATTTTTGAAAAATTAAATTTAAAAAAGTTCGGGCTGGGTCTGGCGATAATTATCGTGTTTAATTTGTTTATCGCATACGGCATAAACACTTTTTACAAAGCGCCGGAATATAACAGTTTTTGCAATCCGGAAAGGCTGAAGCAATCTTTGAATACGCGCCAGAGCTGTGAGGCGGTTGGCGGTTTGTGGACGGATAATGCCGGCTATGCTCCGCAAGTTGCGCCTGCCACTCCCGACGGCATTAAACAGATTCAGCCGATTGGATATTGCGACCAGGATTATGCGTGCCGCAAGGATTATGGCAGTGTGAACAATGTTTACAGGAGAAATGTTTTTATAGTTTGGATCGCGGCCGGAATAATTTCTGTTGTCGGAAGCTTCTTTGTAACCGCCGTACAGATGCTTTCAACAAGTTTTATGTTCGGCGGGTTACTGGCGTTACTCGTGGGCACGATGGAATATTGGTCCGCAATGCAGGATTACCTGAGATTTATAATTCTGGGAATCGCGTTGGCATTTTTAATAGGAGTGGCGTATAAGAAGTTAAAATAAAAGTATCGATTCCAATATACGAATAATGCGAATTATACGAATATGAATGCGCATCTATTAGTATTATTAGTAAATTAGTATATTTGCATCGATATTACGAAGCTTATGCTGAGTTATGAAAAAATCGCAAAAATTTTAAGGACTGACAAGGATAATATTATTGCTCTTGAATCAAGGCTGGGAGTCCTTACGGGCAAAACGGGCGTGATGGAAAAAATTGTCGAAGAAAATGCCGGCATGATTAAAAGCAGGTGCGACATTTTAAAAATTTGCGAGAATCCCACGGCAAAAAATATTTACGAATCTCTGATAAAGAAGGTGGAGGCGGACAATGTGGCGGTGCATAAATTTTTGGGATTTCCAAAAGCTAATTTATCGAGTGATTGGGGCAGAATTTTGGAAACAACCAAAGGAATAATAAAACCGCCAAAAGGATTTTTTATGAAAAAAGAAAAGGCGCTTGAGTTTTTGAAAAACAAACCGCCGGAAAAAGTCATAAAAGCGCTCGGATACAGGGATGTTGACGAGCTTATCAAAAATGAAGATTTTTTTGAGGTTTTTTCCAGTCTGAGGTTTGTGCAAGGAGCGGAGTGGCTCAACAGCGAGTTTTTGCCGCAATACGCCTCGCTCACACCGGATGATTTTGAAGAGCGCGAAATTGCCACCATTGCCTTATCAAAAAAATGGGGAGATTTGGCGGAGGAATTTATCAAGAAAAAGCACCATAATATCAGCCACTTGAAGGAGCTGGGCCTTATTTACATAATTCCGATTGAATTGAATATTTCAGCGGAAACTTTGAGAAATTTTGCCCTTATTTTGCATTATTTCAATGAGGTTGAGTTTTATTCAAAATTGTTCAGGAAATTTTCCAAGGACGGCGAAGCTTTCGCGCAAAAATTCATTTCTTTGCTGCGCGGCGATGTGCCGGACCAAAGATTTCCCAAGTCCGAGAAAAGCCAATGGCTGATAATACAAAGATATCTGGCAAAAGACGACCAATATGACTGGCGTTTGTTTGAGCCGCATATAAATCCGGAAGCGCTTCACTGGGAGCGGGCGGAGCGGATGCTCATTCTTATTTCAAGGGAGCTGAAAGGATTTCCTACGGATATCAGTTTTTGGCATGAATTAAACTGGGTGGGCGATTATTATAAAACCGATTCCGGCCTGGATGTCTTGGTCAGTTTTAATTTGGTTGACGCCGCAATGGACTTGGTCAAGAAAAAAGAAATGACAAAGTACTTGTACCATCATCAGGAATCTTTGTGGAATAAGATTTTTATTGAATATTTCGGGGAAAATAAAATGGATGAGATAATTGAAGAGAATATTATTAAAGGATGGTTTGAACTTTAAATAAACCAACGAAAAACGAAATACAACGAAATAACGAAAAGGATGCATAAGTGTTAAATATTTTTTTCGTACTTTTGTATAAATTCGCTCTTTCGTTGATTAAAGTGTATGGCGTACTTGATTTTTTTAGGGCTGCTTCCCAGTTTCATATGGCTTTCGTTTTTCCTGCAGGAGGATATCCATCCTGAGCCGCGGAAAATGATTTTTTATGTTTTTGTCGGCGGAATGGCTGCCGCGGTGTTAACTGTTGTTTTACAGTATCTTTTTGAGTCTTATTTGGACGCAAGTACTATCAGCAAAAACGGATTTTATCCGGTGACGGTGTTCGCGGCCTTGGAAGAGATTTTTAAATTTGCCCTTACTTACATAATAATAAGCAAAAGCAAGCATTTTGATGAACCGATTGACGCCATGATTTATATGGTGACAGCGGCTTCTGGCATGGCTGCCGTTGAAAATGTCTCGGTAATGATGGGCAGCGAGATATTGTCGGAAAAAGCCGGAATTTTGGTGTTCAGATTTTTGGGAGCCACGTTGCTGCACATATTGAGTTCTTCCCTTGTCGGATATTATTGGGCAAAGGGGATTATTAAAAAGAAGATTTTATTATGGCTGCCGGTCGGATTGGTTGCCGGAACGCTGCTTCATGCTGTCTTTAACTATTCAATCATCAGATTGAACGGGGGAATCATCTATTCCATTGTTTTTCTGGTTGTCGCCGCATTTTTTATATTTTATGATTTTGAAAAAATAAAGAATTCAAGCGTGAATATTGGTTCCGGCGCCGGCGGCGAATAGTATTTTTGCCTTGCCATCGCGAGCGCAGTAATTTCATTTTCCGTCATTGCGAGGTACTCCGCGGCAATCCCGCTTCTCGTCATTGCGAGCTCAGGATGACAACCGGGGTATGTTATTATGAGGTAATCCGAAGAATCTGTGTAGTGTATGAGATCCTTCGTTGGGCTCAGGATGACAAACGTTTTACTCAGGATGATATGCAATAGTTCAGGCATTCCGAGATAATCCGTTTGCTGGAAGCCGGCTTCCTCCGCATAGCGTCAAGAATCTCGTCGGTGTCATTCTGACGTACTCGGAAGAATCTATAAACCCAGATCCTTCGTTGGGCTCAGGATGACAAACGGGGTATGTCATTCTGAGGTAATCCGAAGGATCTGGGCTTATAAATTGCTTCGTGCCTGCCTGCCGGCAGGCAGGCAATGACGGGAGCATAGATTGCTTTATTTGTATTTGAAAAAAGGGTAAATAGTGGTAAAATAGAAAAGTAGCGATGCCAATATACAAATAATGCGAATTATACGAATAAGATTCGTTTTAATTAGTATATTTGTATCGATACTGCTTAATTATGAATGACGATACAAGAAAATTTTTTGAAAAATTAGCCGGAACTGCCGATGAAGAATCGCAGGAATTTGAACCTCAATTGGTAAAAGCGGAAAGAATACATATTGAAAAGCCTGAAAAAGCGGAAAATGAGGACGAAAGCGCTGAAATGGAAACGGAATTTGACGAGGGCGAAGGTTCTTTGGCAATAGATGTTTTCCAGACTGAAAATGACATTGTGGTTATGGCGCCTATTGCCGGCGTGGCCGTGGATGACTTGGACATTGATATAACTCCCGAGTCGGTGACTATCAAAGGAAAGAGGGAAAAGAAGGAAAAGATTGAGAGAAAAGACTTTTTATACCAGGAATGCTATTGGGGAAGATTTTCCAGGGCAATAATATTGCCGCAGGAAATCAATCCGGATCACGCGACCGCCGCTTTCAAGAACGGAGTGCTGAAGATTGTGCTGCCGAAACTGAACAAAGCAAAGGCCAAGAAAATGAAAATTAAATTTGAATAAACAAAGGCAGTCTGTTTTGGCGGACTGCCTTTTTTCGCACTTTAAAATAAAAAATAAGGAAAGAGGTGAGGGCAATGAACCACTATCGGGAACACAAAGAGATTTTGGTTTTTTTAAGGGATGGAAGAAGGGTAACGGTTCCCAACCTTGAACCTGATGAGTTGAAGCTTTTGTTGGATGATTTCCAAGAATACTTGGCGTGTTGTCCGACTGCGGGAGAAATTGATGCCACTGATGAAAATGGACAATGTGTTTCAATTCGTATTGATAACATTGCAGAGGTTTGCGGCTAAAATTGCTCCCATATTAAAAAAGTCCCAATAGTGGGACTTTTGTTTTTTTATTCTATTCTATCTATTTTATGTGTTTACACTGAGCGAGTTATTAAAATTTGTAAATGTAATAACGAGTCGAAGTGTGCCCAGGGGGAGAGTCGAACTCCCACGGCTGTTAAAAGCCATGACATTTTGAGTGTCACATGTATACCATTTCATCACCTGGGCATGTTTAATTTATTATTAAATTTTATAGATTTTAGTTTTTTTGTCAAAGAAAATTAGGCTGCCGAATTAAGTGGCGATATTTTAATGTGGGGGGGGGATTGATCCCCTACATAAAACTTATGTGGCGGGATTGACACCTTGCCGAATTACTTTATAGAATATGCCTAATGTCACAGAACCACGAATTCATAAAAAACAGATCTTTTGAAATCGCATGGGCGGTTTTCAGGTGCGCTTCTTTGGTTAAGCGGGAACCTCTTAAAAAGGAATTGGAAAATAATGCCATTGCTTTGGTTTCCGTACACGGGAACTTTAAACCCCAAAAGCATACTTTGGAGAATTTGAAAAATCTTTCCGAGGTTGAAAAATTAAACGCGATAATAAAACTGGCCGAGGCAATCGGAGAAATAAAAATTGTTAATGCCAGAGTTCTTTACCGCGAACTTAACAATCTTTCCGAGGCTATCAGGAATGCCGTTAATCAATTTGAAGAAGAGCTGGCGAAGCAGGCAAATGAAGATGTCATTATAGAGGACATATTTGTAAGCAGAGGAGATGTCAAAAAGCAGGGAGAGGAACAGATTCTTCGCTCTGCTCAGAATGACATGATCCGTCATCCTGAGGTACGCTCCGGGATCCCGGTATCAGGATCTCAGCTATCCACAAAAGAAGAAAAACAATCCGTAAATAATTCGGCAAGCATCGGTAATAATCAAATAAACAAGGCAATAAGCGGTATAAACAGTTTGGCAGAAATGGCGAATGGAGTTAGGCAGAAGATGAATAAATCGGCAAATATTTTGCCGAATAATGCTATTGCAGTTCGGCAAAGCTCGCCACAAGCCAAATTCTCAATGAGTTCAACACAAAACCAAAACCAAAGTCCGGCCCCAAGGATACTCGCGAGAAGCTTTTCCGAATCAATTATAAAGCCTGCCGAATCATCATCAATCCGTATTGCCGAACACGAAGAAGATTCAATTCAGGACTCTTGGCAAAACCTTATTTATAGAAAGATCAAAGAAATCGGCAAAACTTCAACCAAGGAAATTTCTTCATTTTTCCCGGAGATTAGTGAAAGAACAGTCAGGTTTTATCTTCAGAGATTGACTGATGCCAAACTTATAGAAAAGATGGGAACAACCGGCCCCGGAAGCTATTACGTATTTAAAAATTAGCGCTAATTTTTTTATTTCATCCCCCTGACGTACTTTGCATGTCATCCTGAGCCCAACGAAGGATCTCCTTAGATTCTTCCGAGTACGTCAGAATGACGGGAAGTAGGATTGCCGCGGAGTACCTCGCAATGACGTACTTTACGCGTCATCCTGAGCCCAACGTTTGTTGGAAGCTGGCTTCCTCCGCGTAGCGTCAAGGATCTGAATTTTGATAATGTTATAAGCGAGATTCTTCGGAGTACCTCAGAATGACGCGCTTTTTCGAGTACCTCGCCTGCCTGCCGGCAGGCAGGCAATGACAACCATTCGGCAAGCTATGAATACATAACCACCCCAACCCCTGCCTACCGGCAGGCAGGCCTCTTTTTTAAAAGAGGGCGCATAAAACCCCAGTAAATAAGCCATAATTACCTTAAAGCATAGCCAAAATCTACTACGGGGTGAAACAAGCGCTTTATTTCGTCGTTATATCTAGTGAACCCCGTTAGAAATGTTGCAGAGATTGTGCTTTAAAGTAATTAAAGACGATAGTCGGCTATCGCCTTTAGAAATGTTTAAAGGTAAGTATTTGTGCTGCATTTCTAACGGGGTGAACTCCAAAAAGTATGAATATTTGACAAAATATTCTGAGGAGTTAGAATTAAAAAATATTAAATTTTAGTTTGGAGTGAGGCCAAGCTAACAGTTAACTTCTTACATTATTTAACCTTTGGCGCTATATTGCCGATGGTTAGGTGTTTATTTTGTTAAGTGTTATGCCGAATACCTTGCTCTGAGCAAGGATTTTTTATTTTAAGCTAAATCTATAAAATTTGTGTTGCGTGTCATCCTGAGGCACTCGGAAGAGTGTGTCATTCTGAGGTATTCCCGAAGAATCTATAAATTCAGATCCTTCGTTGGGCTCAGGATGACAAACAGGGTATGTCATTCTGACGTACTCGGAAGAATCTATAAATTCAGATCCTTCGTTGGGCTCAGGATGACGGAATACCTTGCTCAGAATGACTAAAACGGCACATTATTTAGTAAATTTAGCAGTCACGTTGTCAGAGTTACTGTTTTATTAAAGCTAGCGGTCTATCCTCACAAGGCGTGTCTCATAAATTCTTTTATGGGATCTAGGCGGCGGGTCGATTAATAGGGCAATAACTTTCCATAAATTTAAATTAATAAAACATTTAAGGACAGCAAGTCGAAAATCTGGACGCTGCCGCCGGGCGATGACGATTATTCCGGCCGCTGGCACGCGCTGAAAACCTTGTTCGCGACCGCCATGCCCCGCACCGAATGGCGCCCGGCGGCCCGGGTGCGCAAGGGCGAGCGCGGCATCTGGCAACGCCGCTGCTGGGAGCACAGCATCCGCGAAGACCGGGACTATGCCGCGCACGTGGACTACGTGCATTGCAATCCGGCGAAGCATGGGCTGTTCGCGCGCGGCCGATTGGCCCTATTCGTCATTTTTTCGCTGTGTGACACGCGGCCTGCATACCGCCGACTGGAGCATGCGCGACGCCGATCCGGCCGAGTTGGGGCACGTCGGTGATGGTACGGCGTGCCGGTTGCGGCGGCGGGGCGGTGGCGCGGGGTGGCCGG
>DAHWFZ010000072.1 GCA_027336345.1 Candidatus Wolfebacteria bacterium | reverse complement strand
CGCCAGTGGCAAAGATAATGAGTTTCGACAAATTCCGCTACCAGAAAGAGAAGGAATTAAAGAAACAAATGGCGGCGCAAAAGACAAGCGATTTCAAACAGATTCAAATCACAATCAAATCCGCAAAAAATGATTTGGAAATCAAAATGAAAAAGCTGGAAGAATTCATAAACGAAGGGCACAAAGTCGGAATAGTTTTAAGGCTTGTCGGAAGGGAAAAAGCAAACAGAGACTGGGCCCGGTTTAAATTAGAAGAATTTTTAAAAATGATACCGTTTGAATATAAGCTTTTGTCAGAGCCGAAATTCTCCGGCAGAGGCCTCCAAGCGCAAATAACCAAGAAGTAATCGCGAATATACGAATTTTATATAATATACTAATAATAAAAAATTAATACTAACTACGAATTTCGTATATTTGCGTTCGATTCGTATATTAGTGAATACTCTATGCAAAAAATTATTTCAAAAAGAATAAAGATCACAAAAAACGGAACTCTTTTGAGAAGGGCGATGGGCATCGGACATTTTCGTTCCAAAAAAAGAGCCGCAGCCATAAAGATAAAGAAAAACTACCGCTCGCTGGCCGATATAAAATCAATAAAGAGAATTATCAACACAAAGGTAGTGGCTAACAGTTAAAGGGCTTTGTCTGAATCCGCCATAGGCGGATGAAGCTACAAAACCTTTACCCCGCCTCATTATGACTAATGGGCGGACATAAAATAAATACATATAAATTTAAAATAAAAAAATATTAATATATTTGCCGGCGGGGTGCTCAATTTTATAATTGCTCGCTTTGCTCGCAAATAAAATTGGCATGACCAGAGTTAAACGAGGCACAATCGCCCATAAAAAAAGAGAAAAAGTATTAAAAATGACCAAGGGTTTCCGCTGGGGAAGGAAATCCAAGGAGAGAGCGGCAAAGGAAGCATTACTCCATGCCTTATCGCACGCATTCCAAGGCAGAAAACAGAAAAAAAGAGATTACAGGGCCTTGTGGCAAACCCAAATAAACGCAGCTGCCAGAGCCAATGGCACGACATACAGCAAACTTATCTCAGGGCTTAAAAAAGCCAAAATTGAACTGGACAGAAAAATATTGGCCGAACTTGCCAAAAAAGAACCGAAAGTTTTTGAACAAATAGTTGCCAAGGCCAAATAAGAGAAACGGATTATATTGGCGATCTACGCAGGCAAAAATAAAAGCCCTCTGACAAAATGTCGGAGGGCTTTTTAAATTTCTGGCCTTACTTTAAACAATCAAACACTCTTTCTTGATAACCTGTTTATAGGGGCAGTCATATTTATGACCCACCTCATAAACTTCTTCGTGCACCGAACAAGACGCATTTTCAATCTTATTCCCGCATGTCTGGCACATAAAATCAGCTTGCCCGCCGATTTTAATAAAGTCTTTTTCATTTTCATTTTTCATATATTCCCCCACGTTATTGCCCACATAAATCCTTATCGCATCAATGCCTTTTTCCCCTCTGAAAAATGGTTCTGCTTTAAAACCGCATTTTTCCAGTTGCTGCTGCAAAATCCCAAGCTGCCTGATAGATTCTTCTTCTCCATCCTCGCCCGGATCAGAAGCATGAATTTCAATTTCATTTTCCCCGCAAATAATCTTGGTGTTAGCTATCCCTTTGATTTTTTTAAGCATAGTTAAAATTGATGATGGAAACATATGTTTTCCCCTTTCAGCCATATGGAAATTTTAATGCTGCTGTAATTAAAATATCACCAATAACTCCGGTTTGCAAATTATTGTATAACCGCACCCTATTCCGGAC
>DAHWFZ010000051.1 GCA_027336345.1 Candidatus Wolfebacteria bacterium | reverse complement strand
AATTTTTTGTTTATCAGGCTCTGTTCCTAACACTTTCAAGATGGTTTTAAAAATATTTCCTGCTGCCGGAGTTCTTATGGCTATAGGAGCGATAAAATTCCAAATAAAAACATTAAGTTCTTCATTATTTAATTTTTGCCTGTTAATTATTTTTTTTAGCAATGGTGCAGCGATATCTTCCGTTTCTTTAAATTTATTTTCAATTTTTTCCGAATCTTTAGTGCCATCCGGCGATACTATAGTGTATCCGTTATTTTCAAATGCAATACTATCAGCGTTTTTAATTAAAACGTCATTGAAATTGTTTATTTTATTTTTACAATAAACATATAGTCTTCCGTCTTTGTCCCTAAAACCGTTTAAATAAAAAACGGGAATATAATGATGGCGTTTTTTCGTGTTTTGTTGATTCATAATTAATCATAAATCTTAGACTTTAGTCCAGTTTTTGTGGAGCTTATGTACTGCCCATTATACCTTACACTATTTTACATTACTTTTTATCCATTCGTTTAATCCTTTTTCAATTTTAGGAATATCAAAATCATTACCAAGTTTTTCTATAACATAATCACGGAAAATTTGATCATTTTTATTATTCGCCCCCGATTCCCACTTATCCCATAAATTTGAAATTTCATCTTGTATGCTATCCATTTAATATTACCTCCAGTTTTAATATTAAGATTTTTCCTCAACCATAGCATTAAGTTAGACACTTAAATACAGACGCACATAAATGCAGGTCCGGAATTATTTTTAACATTAGCAGCGCACCGCCTCAAAAATTATTTTTCAAGCAAATCTTCAAGGTTGCTTCTAAATTCGCCTTTAAATAGTCTACCATCAATCAGGTATTCTGTAAATTCTGAATAGCTCGCCGGGCTCAAAAAATGGAAAAAGTATTTTTGTTTGACTTTCGCGTCTTTCAATTCCTTGTTTAAATCCTCAAAATGTTTTTTCGCCCACAAATACTTCGCTTTGTTTTCTTCCGAATCGTCGCCGTCGGATTTTATCTCAACAACAACGATATCTTCGCCAAGTTTCAAAAAGAAATCGGGGTTAAAACTACCTTGCGTCTGGTGTTCGCCTTTTCTCCATGAATACTCAACGCTGTAAAATCCCATATCCCGGGATTTTATCCAAGCATCCAGTTTTTCGCACAAACGGGAATTAACCAAGGTTTCAACAAACTTTCTTTCTGGTTCAAGTTTTGTCAAAACGACATTAAACGGAGTTTTGAAACAATAATGATTGACTTCCTTACTTGCGCTTCTCGGCAAGTTTTCATCGGCAATAACATCTTTCAAAATATCAATCATTCCGTTTGTGCATTCGTCTTTGAAATTTTCGGTATAAAAAACTGTTGAGCCGTGCTTTACCGCCCCGACGGCGACGCTTTCTTTCTCAATCTGTTTCGCGCTGATTAACTTCGGCTTGTGTACGACTCTTTCTAAAACTACCGTTGACCCTCTTTTTCTGAAAATCGTTTGGAACGCTTGATAAATTCTCAAGGCATTTCCTTCCACAAGCAAGCCGCTTTTAATTCCGACAACTTTCATTGAGGCAAGTATAATTTCCTTAATTTCATTTTCAGGAGGCAAATGCTCTTTGTCGTATTCGCCCTTGGGAAATCTTATTTTTGCCTCAAAACCCCTCGTTTTGAATGTTTCAACGATTTTATTCACCACTTCGTCAATGGTAAAAACATTTTTTTGAATAACGGTATTTTTGGGCTTAATCACGCCCGCCAAATCCACGTATTCGGTCGTTCTTTCTATTTGTTCGGCTTGGGAAACCAGTTTTATGGGTTTGTCTTTTGAATAGTCAAAAACTTCCGTGTCTTTTTCCGCTTTAACCGCTTTTTCCTTTTTTTCGTAATCAATCGTGTATAAAACAAAATGATATTTTGCCCGCTCGCCGGAAGTCAAAATCTCACTCGTTAAACGGACTTCAATTTCTAAAATCTCGTCAACTAAACCGCGAATGTTCCTACTCCAAGCGTCGTGATTGAAAACCCTGACTTTCGGCTGAGGCGATTTGTATTCTTCCGGTATGCGAAGCCCGCGGCCCAAAACTTGGGCGATTAAAAGTTTTGAATTGAAAGCCCGATCTTCCCACGGCACGATTTGAAAAACATTTTTTACATCCCAGCCCTCGGTAAGCATAGAAACAGAAACAATCCACTCAACAGAGTTTTCCTTGTCGTCAACATTTTTCAATTCCAAAAGATTTTTCTTGTGGTCTTTGTGCGAGGTAACTATCAAAACTTTTTTCTCAACTGCTTCGCGTGAGATTTTTTCCTGCTTTTCCAGAAAATCAATCAAATCTTCCCGAAGCGTTTTTGCTTTGGCGATGTCTTTGGTAACTAAAATCGTAAGCGGCTTGATGAACCGATATTTTTTCACAAATTCATCGTGATTGTCGTAAATCTTTTGGAATTTCTCGTTTTTATCTATATTTTCATCTTTCGCCACATAATCAACCGACTTGATAACTTTGTCGTTCACGGCTTCGCGGATTGAATAGCGGTAAATAACATCGTTAAAATACTCATCGCCAATATAAGCCGTACCGGTAAATCCTAAAATGTACTTGAAATTGAAATCGGGATTGAGCAAAAATGCTTTCCATTTTCTTATGTCTTGCTCGCTTGATGAATTGTAGGCGTGGTGGACTTCATCGTTCAACACTAAAACCCGCTCACCTTTTCCTTTTAAACTGTCGTTTATTGACGACCCCGTTCTTTCATAAACGGTGTGAATATTTTCAACGCAAATGTCGCCGTTTTTGATTGTGCTGTTTGCGTCAATAATTCTCGGATTTTTGAAAACAGCATTGTCCGGTAAAGTCGCTTTTATTTTGTCGTCGCCGGAAAGTTTCTCAAACTTTTCTTTCAGGCCGGATTCAATCGTGAGCGAAGGGCAAAGCACCAAAACCTTATCCACCAAGCCAAGCCCCAAAGCGATTTGACCAATGCCGTAAATCACATAACTTTTACCCGTACCAGTCGCCATATCAAGAACCGCGGAAAGTTTATAAGGCAATGGCAAATTTCTTTGATAATCTCGGACATCTTTGTATCTTTTCTGCAACTCGTCATTTTTTCTGAAATTTTCCTCAATCAAACTTTCTATGGAGTTATATTCGCAGGAAGCAAGAAAAATAATTGCGTCCCTGATTGCTTCTTTTTGAAATTCTCGGTCGCCACAAAGCACATCAAGAAAATCAACCCACTTTTTCAAATTGAGTTTAGCGGGGTTATAGTTTTGATTCACTTGCAAAACTAAGTCCTGTGTTTTGTATATTTTAATTCCTTCTGTCATAGCGTTTATTTTACCTTAAAAACCTCCCGAAATTCGTTGCCGTAAATATCAACATAGATTGCCATAATTTCTTTACCGCAATCATTTTTCAGAAATTCTTTTATAATTTCTTTTTGTTTTTTAAATTCATTTTTAATTTCTTCTTCGCTTTCTTCTTCATCGTCTGCCTTATGATTAAGCAAATCCTGCGCGAAGTAGTAATTTGCCATCATAAACTTTTCGCCGTCATAATTTAAGTCAACAAGCAACATCGCTAAACTTTCAAAATTTTTGAGCTTTTCGCCGTTTTCGTCTTGTGAATAAGCGGACTCAAATTTTTGGATTTTTAAAACAACTTTATCCTTTAATTCCTTGATTTCCGATTTTACTTCCGGCTGGCGGATAAAGTGGAAACCGATTGCCTCGTCCAAATCGTTAATTTGGCTTTTGCTTTGTGGCTGGCGGAATTTCTTGAACTGGACTTTGTGCAATTCTTTGATTATCTGATACGGTACTTTGAGAAAATAATAACGGACACCCTCAATTTCGTGATAGTCGCTGATGAAATTTATATTGTTAGCGGGGGCGATAATGTAAAATCTGCCATCAATTTTCTTTCCTATATTTTTATGCAATTCCTGCAAATACTTTTCATCAATGCTTGCGTTTTTTAATTCCCAATATGGAAAGATTTTTGCGTAAAATTCCCGCTTCTTGCCATCAATTTCCACGCCGCCTATTTTCGTTGTTTTTGTTTCCTCAATTTCAAATAAATTTTTCACAAAGCAGATATACTCATCTTTTTGTAAAGCAAAAATCTTTCCGAGATCATAAAGCCCCGAAGTGACGACGGCAAAAGATTTTGCGGGCTGGCTGTATTTTTTCTTTGGATTTTCTAAATCTTTGCTTTTATCAATTTCTATAAGTCGTTTTTGAACGGTATAAATAGCCAATTTCCCAATATCACAACAAACCCAACGTCGTCCAAGTTTTTCAGCGACTGCGGCGGTTGTTCCGCTTCCGCCAAAAACATCCATAACTAAATCTCCCTCATTTGAACAAGATTTAATAACCCTTTCTAAGACTGCTTCTGAATTTTCTGTCGGATAACCCATCGTAGAAGAATAACCCGGAATATCTGTCCAATTTGAGGTGCATACCTCTAAACCAGATTGCAGGTATTGAAGTATCCCGTCTTTATCTCTTATTCTTTCCTCTTTCACATATTTGTCCATTGTTTCCTGATTAAATGTCCAGTGTCTTCCTTCTGGCGGGTAATAGATTTTGTTATTAAATTTTCTTTCTCTGGGGTGTCGTATGCCGGGACTATGTGCATTAATCCATTTAGCTTCTTTTTGTCTTTGCCGATATATTGTATTGAAATTATAGTTTTGCGTTTTTGAGTATAAAAATAAACTATCCGTTGCAGAGTTAAATCTATTAACACCTTCCCACTGCTTATTTGTTCGATTGATTATGATTTCGTTTAAAAAATTTCCTTTGCCAAAAACTTCATCTAAAATTATTTTCGCATAATGGCCGAAATGAAAATCCATTCGTAAAAATATAAAACCATCGTCAGATAGCATTTCTCTTAATAAAATTAGGCGCCAACGCAAAAACTCTACAAAATCCGCACCTTTCTTTTTCGCACTATAAGCACTTTGACCCTTTGCACCATCGTATTCGTCGCCTGTGCCGAAAGGCGGATCAATATAAATCAGTTTTATTTTACTTTTGATTTTATTCTTAACGAGTGGGTCTTTGTTTTCGTTAAAAGTTTTTAAGATTTGCAGATTGTCGCCGAAAACTAAAAGATTGTGCCAGTCTTTAGAATAGAGAGGATATTTTTTGCCGTTAAAAACTTTTTCAATCTGAAGCGGCACAGGTTTGGCTTCCTCGGTATCCGCCAGCACATCTTCCTTTCGCATTTTTCCGGCATAGGCAAGCTCGTATTCCTTTTGTTTGGTCGGAAAGATTGCGTATTTGTAAATTTCCGGAATTTCTTTTCCGTTTTTTAGGCAATCTATCAAAAAATCTATGTCGTTTTTGTTTAAGTTTGCCATAATCGTTATTTCATTAAAACATCAAGCGAAACGCCCAGTGCATCCGCAATTTTTTTAATCAACTATTTCTTCGGGCCTTTCTTTCCAAACAAGCTCGCATTCCTTTTTCTTTTTTAAATTTTCAATTTGCCTTTTTAGATTTTCTATTTCTTCTAAAAGTTCTCTGTTCCTTTTTTCTAAATCTTTAATATCTATAAATAATTATTGAAAATATTTATTATGTTTTTTCAATTAAAAT
>DAHWFZ010000003.1 GCA_027336345.1 Candidatus Wolfebacteria bacterium | reverse complement strand
TCAAACGCGATGGCGGCGGCTCGTGGCTCAGCGGCAGCAGCGGTCGCCCTTACTACGAGTGGAGCGCTGACAACCGCTTCGTCTTTGCCCTGTCGCGCAAGTAGTTTCTTGGGATTTGGGAACCCGCAACTTTTTGGGATTCTCGATCCCTTAAACCTTTCCCCGAAATTTTTGAAAAAATTTCGGGGATATTTTTTTCGAAAAATTTTTTATATTATACTTTAAATTACAAAACTATTGACTGTCATCCCGAGTTTACCGAAGGATCTTAATGGGATTGGAATAAAATTAGATTCTTTACAAAGTTCAGAATGACAGAACGCACAAATTTGTCAGTTTTGTAATTTAAAGTATAATAAAGACGGTATTAGGTGAATATAAGCAGGCGGCTACGGTTCTGAGATTATTCTTTTGAGTATTCAAGGAGCAGTGGCACGAATGGTATTCTATATAATTCTTCGGAACCTGAACGGCGATTATTACACGCTTTACTTGTATTGGAACGATGGCGGGTGGCACTGGGACTGCCACTGGATTGAGAATGACTGGGGCGCCAACAATCCATCCGCGGTTCTCGCAAATCTTTTCATTTCTCCCCTAATTTTTAAAATAAGTGAGATTCTTGACCCTAACAGGGAGGAAGCCAGCTTCCAACAAACGCACGCTCAGAATGGCAGAGAGATTGCCGCGGAGTACCTCGCAATGACAGATAGATTACTTCATTTCATCCGCAATGGCAAAAAAATTAATTTCTGTTGTTAATGGCGTAATTTGACTGAATGTAATTTTTGATTGCTTGGACGTCCGCAATATTATTTTGAGAATTTAAGGCAATGATTGCAACCGGGCGGATTTCATTGCCGAAATTAATATTAAAAAGCGAAACAATTGTTTGCCCCGCATCTGTTGTTTCTCCGACCTTCCCGCCCAGAAAATCCGGGTCATCGGCAAAGCCGTTAAAGTTTTCCAAATTCTTGAATTTTGGGGCTCCATAGGCGCTTGTTTCCAGCTGTCCGGCGCTGATTTTAAGGATAAAGCTTCTGTTGTTGTAGATATTTTTAATGAGATTAAAAATATCTTCGGCGGTTGAGATATCGCCGTCGTTTGATCCGGAGGCATCGGCAAAAATAGTATCCGCCATACCCAGTGAATTTGCTTTATCGTTCATAAGTTTTATAAATCTTTCGTCTCCAAGATGTTTTGAAAAAGCGGCGGCGGCTTCGTTTGATGATTCCATAAGGAGAGGGAAAAGAAGCTGGAACGCGGGAACGTATTTATCGGCGACAAGGCGGGGTTTGGAGGTCGGGGCAAGCATTGAATTATCTATGAATATATCGCTGTCCAGATTGATGTATTCCGAAGCCACCATTGCGGTAACAAGTTTTGTGATTGAGGCAACGGGCATTGGCGTTTTGCTGTTTTTTTCCAAAAATACGAAATTGTTTTTTATATCCGCCGCCAGATATTCCTGCGCCGATATGTCCGGAATTTTCAGTTGGTATGAAAAATTGTCGGACACCTGATTATTTTCATAAATTAAGACAGGCGTGCCGATGTTAACCAGTCCGTATAATTCTTCGGCGTCGGCGCTGGAAAGGCGGATGCAGCCGCCGGAATAAGACGAAGATACGGGAGTGTTGTCGGAGTAATACGGCCAGCCATGTATGAAAAAGTTCCCCTGGAAATCCATAC
The DNA here is from genome assembly GCA_027336345.1 of Candidatus Wolfebacteria bacterium. Lineage (GTDB taxonomy): Bacteria > Patescibacteriota > Minisyncoccia > UBA6257 > UBA9933 > DAHWFZ01. The sequence goes on along the minus strand of DAHWFZ010000003.1, from coordinate 4,476 downwards.
TGTATGGCATAAACACATTTCCAAAAGAAGAAAAATGATTTTCCTCTTTTGTCTCAATTTTATACAGGCCGGCCGGAGTTTCCCACCAGGAGCCGGGTTTTCCTTTGGAAAGAATGGGATACTCCTTGAATGGAACGCCGTTTTTATAAAGCCCGATTTTCATATTGGACAAGTCGGCTTCAATAAAAGTCGCTTTGTCCGAAATAAATTTACTTTCAATTTGCTTGAAAAAATTCTGGTTTGAAAGGGCGGGCCAGATGCCGTACTGGAATTCCGTTGCGGCGCTTTCGTTTGTTTGCGTAAGGTAAAGCTTGTAGTCGTAAATAACTTCCCGGAATTCTTTATAAAAAACAATTCCTCCCGCGGCTATGAGAATTAAAATAAAAATAACGGCATATAACGGAATTTTGGCGCTTAAAAACTGTTTCATTTCATTAAGTATATCAAAAAAGCGCTGGCAACATAAATTTGAGATTGCTGACCCTGACGGGGAGTTGATTACAACAACGTCGTTCCTTCTCGCAATGACAGAGAACTCTGATGCGGAGGAAGCCGGCTTCCAATAAACGCGGAGCTCAGAATAACCTCCATTGAGATTCTTCGGATTACCTCAGAATGACAAGAGGGGTATGTCATTTTGAGAACAATTTCGTAATTTAAAAAATACAAGGTATAAAAAAATAATCAGCCGCGGCTGACTATTTTTTATTGAGATCCATTATTTTTTACTTAGACCCAGAACTTTCTTAACCTGCTTCATTTTTTGGGATGCCTTGGCCGACGCTTTTTTACGGCCTTGATCCATTATTTTTTCAACCGATCCGATTTTACGCGATAAAAGTTTTTTCTTCGCCCTGAAAGGCCTCAGGCTCTCAATGATAAGTTCCGCGACTTCTTTTTTGAACTGCCCGTAATTTACGCCGGAGAATTTGTGTTCAATTTCCTTGGCGGTTAAATCGCTGAATCCTTGATAAATCCTTATTAAATTGGCGATGCCGGGTTTTGTTTCCGGATGATATGTTACTTCGCGGCCGGAGTCTGTTGTGGCGCGTTTTATTTTTTCACGTATTGCCTCCGGCGAGTCGTCCAAAAATACGCAGGTTTCCGGAACTGACTTGGACATTTTTTTTGAAGGATCGGACAAGCTCATAATTTTTGGCGTCTCAGTGAGTAACTCTTTCGGCTCAATAAATATTTTTTTGAATTTGGAATTGAATTTTCTGGCTAAAGTTCTGGTAAGCTCCAGATGCTGGACCTGATCTTCTCCGACGGGAACAATTTCGGCGTCATAAAGCAGAATATCGGCTGCTTGCAGCACGGGGTAATCAAAAAGGCCGACATTTACGTCATCCTGTCTGGATGCTTTGTCTTTAAACTGGACCATTCTTTTTAATTCTCCGAACGGAGCAATGGTGTTTAAAATCCATGTGAGCTCGGAATGTTCCGGAATTTGCGATTGGATGAAGATTGTTGATTTTTTCGGATCAATGCCCGCCGCTAAAAAACTGAGGGCAATATCCATAATTTGTTTGTATTTTTCCGACGGGCTGAAATCGGACGTAAGCGAATGCAAATCGGCAATGAAAAAATAACATTGATAGCGACCGGAATTCTGAAGATAGACGAAATTTTTGAGAGCGCTTATGTAATTCCCGATATGGAGTTTTCCGCTGGATTGAATCCCGGAAATTAAAATAGGTTTTGACATCAGAGTGTGAAATGGTGAACGGATAATGTAAAAAGGAAAAGCAAAAAAGCGTACCTTTTATTAAACGTTTTCCATTTTTCTTTAAACTTGTATTATCACCGGCAGGACCATCGGCCTTCTCTTTGTTTTAGTATACAAAAATTGCCCGATTTGGTCACGCATCAATCCTTTTACGTAATCGGGATCAACTTCCTGATGCATAGGGATGCGCGCGATTATGTTTTTTATTTTATTTCTCATTTCATCAACAATGTCTTTGTTTTCCCTTAAGTAAATAAACCCGCGGGAAATTACGTCCGGGTTTTTCAAAAATCTTCCGGTTTTCCTGTCCAGAGTGGCGATAATAACCACCATTCCTTCCTGCGACAAAAGTTTTCTGTCGCGCATAACAATTTCTCCGACATCGCCGACTCCCAAACCGTCAACCATTACGTAATAAGCCGGAACGGTTTCATCGGTTATTTGAGCTTCGTCTTTTCGGAATTTTACGATTTGTCCGTTGTCTACGAGCAGGCCATGGCCTTTTGCCAGTCCGGCTTCTTCCGCGAGTTCCACGTTAATGGCGCGCATAAAGTATTGTCCGTGAATTGGAAGATAATAATTCGGCTTTACCAGTTTCGCGACCTGTTTTAATTCGTCTCCTGTCGCATGGCCCGAAGCGTGAAGGTCAACGATTTTTGAATGATAGACCTTGGCGCCCTGCCTTGTAAGGTTATCTTTTAAAACCTGGACTGCGCGTTCGTTGCCCGGAATTACCGATGATGAAAATACCACGGAATCACCCGCTTTGATCTGGAGTTGGCGGTGTTCGCCGTTTACTATTTTCATAAGGCTGGCGTTTGGTTCTCCCTGAGCTCCTGTTGATAAGACGAGAACTTTGTCGTCTTTATATTTATGAATTTAATCAAGGGGTACTATGGTGCCTTTTTTTATTTTAACGTAGCCCAAGTTTTGAGCTATCTGAAGATTGGTTTTCATTGAAAGTCCGGAAATGAAAACTTTGCGGTCGTATTTTTCCGCTACTTTGATTATTTCCGCCAAGCGGTTCAGCATTGAAGCGAATGTTCCGATAATCAAACGCCCTTTTGTTTTTTTAAAGATATCTTCAAGATTTTTTATGACCAGCGACTCGGAAGGCGATATGCCCTGCACTTCGGCGCCGGTGCTTTCCAAAAACAAAGTATGGATATTTTGTTTTCCGGCCCAGGCGAATTCATCGAGCCCCATGGCATTTCCTTTCTCGTCGTAATCAAATTTAACGTCCGTTGAATAGACAAAATTTCCGACCGGATTTTTGATAAGGACGCTTACGGTGTCGGGGATGCTGTGGATGACGCCGAAAAATGTCAGTTCAAAATTATCCGATATTTTTACGACATCGTGGTTTTTAATGACTTCAAAATCAATTTTCGGAGCATTGGTAAATTCATCCTGCCTTTTTTTGATCATTTCTTTTGCCAGAGCTGTCGTGTAAAGAGTCGGATTCCCGATTTTTCCCATAATATAGGGAATGGCGCCGATATGATCATAATGGGCGTGGGTAACTATAAGAGCCTTTATTTTGTGCTTATTGGCCTCTAAATATTCCGTATTCGGAATAATGTAATCTATTCCCGGAGTATCTTCTTCGGGGAACTGGATTCCGGCGTCAAAAATAATAATCTCGTCTTTGTATTCAAAAACGGACATATTTCTTCCGATTTCTTCCAACCCGCCAAGCGCGAAAAATTTAAGCGTGTCGCCTGCTTCGCTTGCTGTTCCCGATACCGGGCTTAGCCTTTGGAATATCGGCCTGCGGGGCGTTTTTCTGTTTGATTCGGGCATGCCTCCGCCTCTATTTGAATTTCTAACCGGGCCGCGTTCTTTATTTCGGTTTGTTTCCATTGGTCTCCGGCCCGTCCTTGCCGACGGTTTGGACGGCGCCTGGTTGCGGTCTGTTGACGGCCTTGAGGCGCGTACGATTTTTCTTTCTCGCATATGTTTTTTTATTTGTGAAATACGAATGTGTCGCGAATATACGAAATTTATTCGGGATTCGATGAATTCGGATTTCTGATTTTATTAAATTAGTATAAGTCCCGTTTTTTACGGGATATTGCTGCCTATATAGGCAGAAAAGTTTAAATTAAATTTTCAATATAGAACCGATTTTACCATTCCGAGCTTACCAGTGGATCTCATTTTGTTATCCGATTTTAATGGGATCCTTCGGCAAGCTCAGGATGGCAAGCATAGGGGCGTCATTCTGAGATACTTCGAAGAATCTAGGGGGATCCTTCGCAAGCTCAGGATGACAGACGCTCTGTTCGGGATGGCGAGAGGGGTAAAAATATTCTAATTGTAATTTTTGTGCCCAGGAGAGGAGTTGAACCTCCACGACCTTGCGGTCACAGCGACCTGAACGCTGCGTGTATGCCATTTCACCACCTGGGCGTATTTTAATGTTTAAATATTTCAATATTTAAACATTAAAATATTTATTTTCCTCTTCCTTCGTATTTTTCAAAAATTGTCCAAAAGCTTAAAGTATTTTCTCCTTGATTGTAAACTTTATGGAAGTCTCCTCTTGGAACGGCGACGACATCGCCGCCTTTTACTTTGATTGTTTTTTCTCCTATTTCCATTGAGCCTTCTCCGGATATAAAAACATAAACTTCATCCGCTTCAATATGAGAATGCCCGGTTGTTGATTTTTGGGCATTAAGCTCCGTTAAAGAGAGGGTTAAATGATCAAGAGCGGAAAGGTCGTAAACTTTGTAGGTTTCGTT
>DAHWFZ010000096.1 GCA_027336345.1 Candidatus Wolfebacteria bacterium | reverse complement strand
GGGGTTCGCCATCGGCGAACCCCTTTTTTCTTTTCCCTTTGACAAGCTCAGGAAATATTTATTGTATTTTTCCGCGTCTTTCCGCGTTTAGTTCTGCGTCTTTTCCGCGTTATCTCCAAGCGCCTTTATTGAAAGCCCAATTTTACCGTTTTCAACTTTGACGATTTTCGCGCGGACAACATCGCCGAGCTTTACAACATCGGTAACATTTTTTACAAATCCTTGTTTAAGCTCGGAAACGTGAACCATTCCGTCACGGCCTCCGCCAATATCGACAATCGCCCCGAATTCCAAGACTCTCACAACCGGCCCTTCAACTATTTCTCCGATTTGGAATTCCTTGGTAATTGATTTGATTATGTTTACGGCTGCTTCGGTTTTTTCCCTGTCCGGTCCGGCGACAAACACCAATCCGCTCTGCTCAATATCAATAGTGCTGGCTCCGGTCTCGGCGATAATTCCGTTGATTATTTTTCCGCCCGGTCCGATAACTTCGCCGATTCTTTCCGGGTCAATATTCAAAGTCATAATTACCGGAGCAAAATCGGAAACATTTTCCCTCGGTTTGGCGATTGCTTTGTTCATTACTTCCAAAATTTCCAAACGAGCCTTCTTTGCCTGTTCCAAAGTTTCCTTCAGAATTTGCACGGTAACGCCCTCAACTTTCACGTCCATCTGCATCGCGTTAACGCCCTTGTTTGTTCCGGCGATTTTACAGTCCATATCGCCATAGTGGTCTTCAGGTCCCTGGATATCGGTCAAAATTTTGTATTCCTGTTTACTGTTTACTGTTTCCTGTTTACTGGCCGTCATAAGTCCCATGGCAATTCCGGCAACCGCGTTTTTAAGCGGCACACCCGCATCCATCAAGGACATTGATGACGCGCAAGTGGTTGCCATTGATGACGATCCGTTGGAAGCCAAAACCTCGGACACCACCCTGATTGTGTACGGGAATTCATCTTTTGACGGAATCATCGGGCTGATCGCCTTTCTGGCTAAATTGCCGTGCCCGATTTCCCTGCGTCCCGGAGCGCCGACTCTTCCGATTTCTCCGGTTGAGAACGGAGGAAAATTGTAATGCAGCATAAATCTTTTCTTGTATGACTGCTCCATTGTTTCAATCAGCTGTTCCGAACCCGGAGCCGCCAAAGTTGTCACTGCCAAAGCCTGAGTCCCTCCGCGGATAAACAAGCCCGATCCATGCAGCCTCTTAAACAAACCGACTTCGGCTTCAAGCGGGCGCACTTCATCAAGCTTTCTGCCATCCGGCCGCAAATCTTTTTCCAAAACATTTTTATGCACAATCGCGTCAATTTCCTCGTCAACCAAAAGTTCCACTCCGAACCACTCCTCAATTCCTTTAAGTTCAAAATGCCCTTTTAAATCTTCAATAAGCTCATGCTGCTTTTTGTGCTGTTCGGCCTTGTCTTTTATGTAAAGCACCGCTTCCAATTTGCCTTTCAAAAATTCTTTTACTTCAGTAATAACTTCCGGCGCCGGTTCAACCAGAGCCACCTTAACTTTCGGCTTGCCGATTTTTGATACCAAATCTTTTTGAAAAGCGACGATTTTTTTAATTTCATCGCTTGCCTTGTTGAATGCTTCAACAATGTCATCTTCTTTTGTTTCGTTGCCGGCCAATTCAATCATATTTATTTTCCCCTCAACTCCGCTGACAAAAGCTTCAAACAAAAATTCCCCTTCAGCCGCGAGTTCTTCAATGGCCGGGTTAATCACATATTCGCCTGTTTTCCTTTTGGCGATTTTTAATCCCGCAACCGGACCGTCCCACGGAATTTCGGAAATTGCCAAGGCGGCGGAAGCGGTGGTCAAAGCCACAAAATCCGGATCATTCTGCTCGTCATACGAAAGAACAGTAATGACAATCTGCACATCGCGGCGCATTTTATTATTAAAAAGCGGCCTGATTGTCCTGTCTATCAAACGGCCTGACAAAATTGCGTCTTCCGTCGGCCTGCCTTCGCGGCGCACAAAACGGCTGCCGAGAATTTTTCCGGCGGCGTAAAACCTTTCCTCATAATCGACTGACAATGGAAAATAATCTATTTCCCTGTCGTTATGCCCCATTACCACGGTTGCCAAAACGGAAGTATCTCCATACGTGCCGATAATGGACGAAGTGGCCTGTTCAGCCAGCCGCGAAACCATAAAGGTAAACGGTTTCCCCGCCACGTCCAGCGAGAACTCTTTTTTTCCTACCATACTATAAGACCAACGCGATGCCAAACTACAAATGCACTCGAATACCTCTAATAATACACCGAGCATTCTGTTATTCTGAGCGATAGCGAAGAATCTCATTTTGCTTAAATTTTATTGAGATCCTTCGGAGCGTACCTCGGGATGACATAAAACTTATTCGCAGCATTCGAATGGATTCGCAGATTAGAATCGCATTATTTATTAAATTTTATTATTTTAGAATACTGAAAATCGGCTGAAATAGCAACGAAGTTGACATAATCAATAAAATTTGATATAAATAAACAGTTCTGTAAAAACCTTTTAGGAGGAGGCGATCATGGAAAAACCTATTGTTCTTGTACTTGTCCCGGGGTCAAAAATAAGGATATTTCAGAGCGGCAAAGAAACCGGCGAGGCCGTCGTTTCTTACGTCGACGAAGTCAAACAGGAGGTTGGAATAAAAAATCTTCTGTTTAGCTTCAATGGTAAAAATTTTTTAGAAAAAGGCACCGTAAGGTTGGTGCTTAGAGAAGATGGGTGGCGGGAACTTGTCGAATACAATGGGAAAAGCTACCCCGAAACGGGGGTTCCCCCGATATCATTTGAAGCGATGTAATCCTTGCCGGATTGTATCGCTTCAAAAAAGCTGACCGCAGTTCCGGCCAGCTTTTTTTATTCCATTTTCCCTTTTTCCATTAACCTTTCACCTGATTATCTCCTTCCTCTCATCAAAATCTTCGGAGTTTTTTCCAAATCAATGAATAAATCCGCAACTTCTTTTAATTTTGACGAAGCATTTCTGGCAAAAGCGGCAACTTCCACCACTCTTCCCTTGCCCCATTTTAAATATTCAACCAGAGGAATAAAGTCCCCATCTCCGGTAACAATAATCACAACATCCAGGGCATCGGACATTCTTATGGCGTCAACCGCCATACCGACATCCCAATCGGCTTTTTTGGCGCCGCCGGGAAAAATTTGCAAATCTTTTATTCTTAAATCTATGCCTGATTTTTCCAAAGCCTCAAAAAACGACACCTCGCCGGAAGTTTCTCCCATAACCTCATCGCTTTTTACAACATAACCCAAAGCCCTTATCAAATACCTGCCTGCCGTGAGATTTTTTATAAGCTCGTTATAATTAACCTTGCCGTGAATATTCTTAGCCGAGTGGTAAAGATTCTGAACGTCTATAAAAATTCCTATTCTTTGATCTTTGTGTCTCATATAATTATTATATCATTTTACCATTATAAATAAAAAATGCCCCGGATTAATTCCGAAGGCAATTTTTTATTTTTTCAAACCGAGTTTTTTAATAACTTTTTCGTAGGCTTTTTCATCCGTATCAGCCAGGTATCCAATGAGCTTCTTTCTCTTGCTGACCATTTTCAAAAGTCCTCTTCTGGAATGGTTGTCTTTCGCGTGTTTTTTAAGATGATCCGCCAATTCCGCGATTTGCTTGGTAAGCATAGCGATTTGGACGTTCACTGAACCTGTATCGGTCTCGTGAATGGCGAAATCTTTCATAACATTTTGTTTTTGTCTCTTTGTAAGCATTTTATAATTATTACTCGGTTTAGCGGGCTAACGCGTTGACGGGTTTATAAAACACGTTAACTCGCAAACTCGTTAACAGAACAACTGAATTTATTTATATATAACAGCTTTTCAGATTAAATGCAAGCCCCTGTATAACCGCACCCTATTCCGGACTCCAAGGTTATTTTATTGGTATTTTTCAATGATAACATATATTGCAACGGTGATAATTTGTTTTGGAAAGCATAGTGGACTCTCTGGGAATTATAGAAAAAAAGATATTCAATCA
>DAHWFZ010000087.1 GCA_027336345.1 Candidatus Wolfebacteria bacterium | reverse complement strand
ATTACTAATCTCCGCAAAATGGGGGGCATTTCTTTCGTCCAGGTACAGGATTATTCCGGAAGAACTCAGGCTGTTTTTGAAACGGAAATTCCGTCAAAAATGGGAGATGCCGTTGAGATTATTGGTATGGTCAAGGAAGAGCCGCGCTCAAAAAGCGGATTTGAATTGCAGGGCAAAGAAGTAGGGATTATTTCAACGAGCGTTGAAGAATATCCTTTTGATTTGGCAAAGCCGAAATTTGATTTGCAGCTTACAACATTATTGGATAACAGGCCGCTTTCTTTAAGACATCCGAAGGTGCAGGCAATTTTTAAACTCTATGATATTTTGTTGGAAGCTTACGAGGCCGCGATGAGAGAAGAAGGTTTTACTGAAATAAAAACGCCAAAGCTTTTGGAAGCAGCGTCCGAAGGAGGAGCAAATTTTTTCAAAATAGATTATTTTGGGAGGAACGCTTATCTTGCCCAAAGTCCGCAGCTTTACAAACAGATTATGGTTGGTGTTTTCGAAAGGGTTTTTGAAATCGGATCCGTTTTTCGCGCTGAGCCGCATTTCACCACAAGGCATGTCAATGAATATATTGGCTTGGACGCTGAAATGGGATTTATAAAAGATTATACCGATATCACTGCTGCTTTAAATCGTGTTATTGCTAAAATTTTCAGAGCCTTCACTTTAAAAGGAGGGCAATATTTGAAGGAATATGGTGTTGAATTGACCGAAGTTCCGGAAAAAATTCCGCATGTAAAATTAAGCGAAGCAAAAATAAAAATTCAAAATAAATATAATTATTATGTTCCAGAAGGAACAGACATTGATCCTGAAGGTGAGCGGCTAATTGGCAGATATATTAAGGAAGAATTCAATTCCGATTTTGTTTTTTTGACTCACTATCCTTTTGAAACCCGCCCGTTTTATACAATGCGTTCGGCGGAAAATAAAAATGAAACTTATGGGTTTGATTTGCTTTATAAAGGAATGGAAATTGCCACAGGTGGACAGAGGGAACATTTATACGCGCCGCTTATGGAAAATATGAAAGAGAAAAATGTAAGCACGAAAGGATTGGATTTTTATCTTAATGTTTTTAAATTTGCGATGCCGCCGCATGGCGGATGGGGAATGGGTTCGGAAAGAATTATCCAGCAGGTTTTAGGATTGGGAAGCGTCAAAGAAGCAGTGCTTTTCCCAAGGGATGTAAAGAGGCTTAGTCCGTAATAAAAAATACCTTGCTGCATTACGATGCGGCAAGGTATTTTTTTATAATTTTGCGGCGGGAGCTTCTTCAAATTTCAGCGATAAAAGTTTTGACGTGCCGTCTTCGTTCATCGTGACTCCATATAATACGTCGGCCGACTCCATAACCGTTCTGTTGTGGGTGACAACGATGAACTGCACTTTGTTGGCGAAGTCTTTTATCAGATTTGCGAATCTCGCGGAATTTTTTTCGTCCAAAGGAGCGTCGATTTCATCCAGAACCAAAAACGGGGGAGGGCTGACGGAAATCAAGGCGAATAACGCCGCGATTGAAATCAAGCTTTTTTCTCCGCCCGATAAAACATCCAAGCTGTGGATTTTTTTCTTCGGCAGGTTGACTTCAATTTCAACTCCGCTTATTTTTTCCTCGTCTTCTTCTTTTTTATCTTCCTCTTTTATCTCTCCGCCTTCAATTTCCGGAACTTTTGCGGACTGTACTTTGAGTTTTAATTTCGCGCTGCCTCCGTTAAACATCAGCATAAAGAATTTATTAAACTCGTCGTTTATTTCTTTGAATGCGTTGTTGAACCTTTGTGAAATTTCATCTTTCAGCTCCACAATCATATTTTTCAAATCACTCGAGGCTTTTTCCAAATCAACCGACTGGGTGCTCAAGTGGTTGTAGTGGACATCGACTTCCTGCGCTTCTTTTATCAAAGATTCGTCAATTTCGCCGATGCTCATTAACTCCGCGCGCAACCTAAACATTCTCCTTTCCAAATCATCGGGCGATGCGGACGCTATTAATGAATCGGCGCCGCGATGGATCAAGCCGTTGAATTCCTCAATACCCCTTTCATTCTTAAGCCATTCATTTTTGAGATCATTAAGTTTTATATCCAGCTTTTCGCTTTCAAAAATAAGATATTTTTTCTGGTTTTCCAGATTACGGATCTCGTCTTTTTTTGCTTCTTTAAGCTCAAATGCTTTTTTGAATCTTTCATTAAAGCCTTCTAGATGGTTGGCCAGTTCGCCCTCTTCTTTTTCAATTGTTTTTAATTCCGCTTCAATCGCTTCAAGCTCCTTTATAAAATTAACTTTGTTTGCGCTTAACTCTTCCAACTCCTTTGTTTTTTGTGATGATTTTTCTTTTTCATTTTCCGATGCCGGCTTTCTGAAGAACTCGTCAATTTTTGAAACCAATGATTTGATTGATCCGGTAAGGTTTTCAATATTTGT
>DAHWFZ010000080.1 GCA_027336345.1 Candidatus Wolfebacteria bacterium | reverse complement strand
CGCTTTTTTAGTATATTACTGAAGATATTTTTTGATGGTATCGTTCATTTGGAAAAATATGTCATAAGTTGCTTTTATTTCTTTTATTGAATCTTTCAGCGAATTGGTTATGGAATTTTGTATTTCCGGAGCGGTTTGCCGGATGTTCAGATCCGGAGTTTGATTTTTCTTAAGCTGGTCCGTTTGTCCGGTTGAAGTCGCTTCTTGCTGCGTGCTTGAAGCAACTTCCGGAATGCCGGCAAAATCACTCATTGATTTAAGGAATAAATCTTTCGCATCGTTTTTAAAGCCGTCGGCATTGTCCAGGCTTTTTTGCGCCTGAGCAAGATATTTTTTTAATGTATCCGTTTTGATTATGCCCTGGCTATCCAGTTTATTGACGTCGGATGAGATTTTATCAAACCTGTCGTGGGATATGCCGAGCATATTTTCCAAATCAAAAATAAAGGTCATATTCGATATATCTTTCAATTCCGGAGTATAAGTGGTCTCGCGCCAGTCTTTCAATTCCTTTGCCAATGCTTTTATTTGATCAAGCGTTGTGGTGCTATCGGTGGCTTTGGCATCAAATGAGTCATTGTATGATCCGAAATCAGCCAAATCGGACAAGAATTTGTCCTTGATTTTTGCCCAATCATCGCTTAAATCCAGGCTGTTTAATTTGTCTTCCAGTCCGCTTATTTCTGATTTGGTATTTTTGGAAACCCTATCAAGAAGTTTTTTTCTGGCTTCCAGATCCAAAGATGACGCCTTATTGTCTTTGGCGAGAGCAGTGCCAATAAATTCAAAAGTAGCGGCTTTTGCCGGCTGGATTTTTGAAAACATGGGAATAAATGAAAATACTGGAATCAATAAACCCAAAATTGTTGTTTTTAAAATATTGCGCATATATTTTTTATTGCGAAAGCTTATCCAACAAGCTGTTTGTCTGGTCGGGCGTTGTTGACGCGTCTATTAAAAATTTTTGAATATCGTCGGTTGATGTCGCGGTGGCGGGTACTGCGGTTGATGTCGCGGTTTCCGCGGTTGTCGTTGAATATAAGGGAGTATTTTTTGAAGCTTCGTCAATTCTGCTTATGGCTTTCTGGTTTGATTGATCCAGATATTTTATCTGTCCCAGCGTTATTTCAATTGAGTTGTTAATGTCTTGGGCTTCTGTTACCAGGCTTTTTTGGCTCAAACCTTCAAGGGATAACGGTGAAAAAGTTTTGTTGATATATGAAACTCCTCCCATCAAAAATAAAAGCAAAAATGCGGCGATGCCGGCAATGGCCGATACCCTTAAGAATTCGGAGATGTTCAGCATTGAGGATAAAAGCGTTTTTATCGGTAACGCTTTTTCATTTTGCGTGGAACTTAAGATTGCGCTTTTTGACCTGGTCAAATACTCCTGATCGGGTTTTATTGATTCGCACTTCTTTAAATTTTTTAAAATGTCATTTTCTATCATTTTATTATGTATTATTTTAATCGGCGTTTGATTTGTTTATAATTTTTTGAAGATTTTTAATGGCTCTGTGCTGGATGACTCTTACTGTGCTTTCGGGCCTTTTCAGGGCTATGGAAACCTCCTTCGGAGATAAGTCATCTACAAATCTCAAAATTATAATGTCTTGCTGTTCTTGACTCAGCTTTAAAATGGCTTTTTTTACGGCCTCCATTTCCATATCCACGTCCAGTTTCTCGCTTAATGAACTCTCGGGCATTTCAGGTTCTTCTATGTTTTCAATATCCGAAACGGCCTTTTTAGTTCTGTAATGGTCAATTATCTGGTTTCTGGCTATTTGATAAAGCCAGCTGGAAAAGGGGAAGCCTTTAAATTTATAGTTTTTAATGT
>DAHWFZ010000077.1 GCA_027336345.1 Candidatus Wolfebacteria bacterium | reverse complement strand
CCCTCTTTTTAAAAAGGGGGAATATGACTAAATATTTTTTGTGAAAGTTTTGCGATGGATATCAGAGAGCCCGTGTTTTTTTATCATTTTGATATGCAGTTTTGTTCCATAGCCTTTATGTCTGTCAAAAGAATATTGCGGTAATTTTTTATGTAATTTGATCATCAGGCTATCTCGATGCACTTTGGCAATAATGGAAGCTAATGAAATTGCCGGGATAAGCTCGTCGCCTTTAATGTAGCTTTTAGCTTTTAGTTTTAAGCTATTAGCTAATAATTTAAGGCCGCCGTCCATTTTAATTTCATATTTATCAGCAGATTTAATTTTTTTTATCAGTTTTAAAACAGCGCGAGTGGATGCTAAATTTGCCGCTTGTGAGATATTTATTTTATCTATAATAGAGGGAGAGATGCTGGAAAGCGCGTAATAAATTTTTTGTTCTTTGACCCATTCAAACCACGCTTCGCGCTGTTTGGGAGAAAGTTTTTTGGAATCGCGCAATTTTAGCTTCAAGCTTTTAGTTGGCAGCTTTAAGTTATAAGGGAGCGCCAAAGCGCAAACAGTGACCGGCCCGGCCAACGGCCCCCGCCCTACTTCGTCAATACCAATAATGTAGGTATATTTCTTCATTTTTTGGAATTATAATCAATAGTTAAATTGCCCACGCACTTATTTCATATGAACAAGTTTATTATAAAACAACATTTAATGCTGGACAATCTATTTTTCTTTTGCTAGTATACTTTCAATGAAATAAGTGCGGGGTGCTCAAATTTTACATAAATTTGTTACGCCTACGGCTTACAAATTTATAAAAATTATGGCAGATATTCAAGCTAAAAAAAGGGAAATATTCGGGAAAAAAGTAAAAACCTTAAGAAAAGAAGGTTTGGTTCCGGCAGAACTTTACGGGAATAAATTGGACAATATGCACCTGTCGGTTGCCGCAAAGGAATTTTCAAAAGTTTACAAAGAGGCCGGCGAGAGCTCGGTTGTTAATTTGGTTCTGGACAATAAAAAGATTCCGGTTTTGATTTATGATATGTCCGCCAATTCCATAACAGGCGAAATATCAAACATTGATTTTTACGCCGTTAATATGGATGAAAAAATCAGGACATCGGTTCCTTTGGTTTTTTCCGGAGATTCTTTGGCGGTCAAAGACGGAGGAATTCTGGTAAAATCAATGCAGGAATTGGAAATTGAAGCATTGCCGGCAGACTTGCCGCAGCATATTAATGTTGACTTAAGCGCTCTTGCTGAAATCCATAACAGCATACATATTAAGGATTTGAAGATCGGCGATAAAGTCAAAGTTTTTGTCGATCCCGAAGCGGTTGTTGCGACTGTGATTGAAATGGCGAAGGAAGAAGAGGTTGTAAAGCCGGTCAGCGTTGAAGAAGTAAAGGTAGAAGGCGAAGAAAAGAAGAAAGCAGCGGAAGCAGCCAAGGCAGTTGAAGCTAAAAAATAATTTTATACGGCAAATATACTAAAAAAGAGGCAAAATGCCTCTTTTTTAGTATAAGCGGAAAAATGTTTATAAATTGGGTATTCAATGATATAATTAATAATGGGAAA
>DAHWFZ010000070.1 GCA_027336345.1 Candidatus Wolfebacteria bacterium | reverse complement strand
CGGTAATCATATACCGATATCTTATGGCATCGTCATATAGCTTCAAGATGCCTTTGATGCCGGTATATTTGCAGTGTATGCGATTATAATACTCCATGATTAGCATTTTATGGAGTCCAGGATGTATCTGAGGTTATGCATCAAGTTATCCACACTGACTCCCCATCGGCATTTGCCGCTTTTAAGGCCTGTTTTTAAACACATTTGAAACAGCCTTCACTGCTTTTTTATCAAGCGCATTAACGACTATCCTGTTGGCAGCGGGATTTTTTACAAGCCCCGCCAAAGCTTTCGCGGCTTTTAATTTATGATCATCGGTAACTTTTTTAACGCCATTTTCCAATAACCCCTTAAAGACTCCCGGAAAAGCCAGAATATTATTCAATTGATTAGGGAAATCGGAGCTGCCCGTGGCAATGACTTTTGCTCCGCCCTTTTTTGCTTCATCCGGATAAATTTCAGGAATCGGATTGGCCATCGCAAAGACAATCGCATCCTTTGCCATTCTTGAAATATCATCGGCAGTCAAAATTCCACCTGCGCTGACCCCGACAAAAACATCCGCCCCGGATATGGCATCCTTTACGCTTCCGTCAATATTTTCAAAATTGGTAATCTTCGCGATTTCTTTTTTTGAAGAATTAAGATCTTTCCGGTTTCTGCTGATAATCCCCTTGCTATCGCAAGCCAGAATATTTTTTACTCCGTATAGGCGCAAAAGTTTTATAATCGCCGTGCCGGCCGCTCCGGAACCTGAAATTGTAAGTTTAATTTTAGACGCGTCTTTTTTAACGACTTTTAAAGCATTGATGAGCCCAGCCAGCATTACAATCGCGGTCGCATGCTGGTCATCGTGCATGACCGGAATATCCAATTCTTTTTTCAGCCTTTCTTCTATTTCAAAACATTTTGGGGCGGCGATGTCTTCCAGGTTAATCCCGCCAAAAGTCGGAGCAATCGCCTTGATAATTTTGATGATTTCCTCCTCATCCTGCGTGCCCAAAACAATCGGGAAAGCGTTTATGCCTCCAAGCTCCTTAAACAGCAGCGATTTCCCTTCCATAACGGGCAACGCGGCTTCGGGCCCGATATTACCCAAACCCAAAACAGCCGAACCGTCGGAAACAATGGCAATCGTGTTATTTTTAATCGTACAGGAAAGGAATTTCTTGTCTTCAATAATTTTTTTGCAAACCGATGCCACTCCCGGAGTGTACAGCGCGGCCAAATTATTTTTATTAACCTTTTTCTTTGATTTTATTTCAACTTTCCCCTGTAAATTGCAGCTAAGTTTCACCGGATCTAATTTCATATTTGTGATTTATTCGTAGCCCCACGGAGAATCGAACTCCGATTTTAGCGATGAGAACGCTATGTCCTAGCCGTTAGACGATAGGGCCAAAAACACTTTTATTACCAATAAAAGTAATTTTTAATTCACAATTTCTAATTTCTAAGCAATTTCCAATGAATTAATTTTAAAATTGAAACTAAAAATTCTAAATTAGTTCTATCACATCTTTTTTATCTCGTCCACAACCTTGTCCAATCCGATTCCGCGGGAAGCTTTAATTAAAATCAAATCTCCTTTTTGAATCATTGCCTGAATCGGCGCCAGCGCCTCATCGGCAATATCAAATGAAAAAATATTCCCGTTTTCTTTCCACTTATCTTTATCGGATTCTTTCGCCTTTTCCGCGATGAACTTTCCGCGCGGCCCGACGGTAATTAAAATATCGGCCGCATCCCCGGCGATTTTTCCGATCTGTTCATGCGCTTCAACTGAATATTGGCCAAGCTCAAGCATATCGCCCAAAACAGCAATTTTACGGCCGGCTTTCAAATCTTTAAGCGTTGCCAAGGCTTCCTGCATCGCAAGCGGCGAAGCGTTATAGCTGTCGTCGATTATCCATGTTTCTTTTACGCCCTGCAAGAGATTCATCCTTCTTTTTTCCGGAACATAATATCTTTCAATCAGTTCCGCGATTTCAACCAAATTAAGATTATAAATCGTCCCCACGGCAAAAGCAGCGGCAACGCCGTACGCCTGCGCTTTTCCAAAAACATTTTTAATCGTAACCGGAATTACATTGCCTTTGTGCTGAATCTTAAAAAAAATCCCTTCGGGCCTGCTTTCGTCGGAGCGATTTTCAAAATTAAATATTTTTACATCCGCGCCCTCGCCAAAACCAAAAGTAACGGTTTGGGTTTTGGGTTTTTCCTCCACAAGATCCATAACCATTTCATCGTCAAAGTTCAAAACCGCGTAACCGCTTGCCGGCAACGCGTCAACAAGCCGGAATTTTTCTCTTGCGACATTTTCCGCATTCTCATAAAACTCAATATGAACCGGGGTATTGCCGATCGCCGTTATAACGCTGATTTTAGGCCTGGCAAGCCTGAGCAGTTTTTTAATATCCCCCGGCCTGTCCGCGCCGTATTCCAAAACCAAAAATTTGGGGTAATTTTTTATTTTTCCGAACGCAATTTTAAATTTTGCGGCTGAAATTACCCTCAGCCAGAAAAGCAGTTTCGCGAACTTTCTGGTTCCGGCCGGCTGTCCCCTGCTGACCAATTTCAGCGAACTTTCTTTCCAGTCGTTAATAATAGCCAATGATGCGCCCAATTCGGTGTTTAAATTCCCTTTTGACCTTCTTGCTATCGGGCGGTTATTATAAAGCCCCCGCAGAGTCCCGGAATCAGCCAAAACGGCATAAATAGCTTCCTTAGCGGAAGTTTTCCCGACGCTGCCGGTTATGGCGATAACATCGGGCTGGAATTTATCTATGATCCTCTGAGATAAAAACTCCAGCGATCCTCTTAAAATTTCTGTAAATTTTTGGTTCATTATGGTTAATCGTAAATTAGTGTAATGGCGTCATCCTGAGCGGAGAGAAGGATCTCCTTTAAACCTATGAGATTCTTCGTCTGCTGGCGCAGACTCGGAATGACGCACGGCGATATTTTACATATTGTCCGGCGGGATATTGTAATAATTCAACAAAAACTCCGCCAATTCCCTGAAAGCCGGAACGACCGTCGTGCCCGACAATGGCGCATCTTTCGGCTGATCCAATTTTATTAAAATAACAAATTTCGGATCAAATGCCGGCGTCCACCCTATAAAAGTATCTATAACCTGATCGGTATAACCTCCGCGTTTAAAATCAGGGATATAAGCGGTTCCTGATTTGCCGGCAACATGGTAATTAGGAATATCCGCCAGGACGTTTACCTTAACGGCAGACACCATCATTTGGGTGACTTTTTTCGCCGTATCCTCGGATATTACTCTTCTTATGACTTCCGGCTGATCGTCGTTGAGTATCAACGGTCTCATTAATACCCCTCCATTTGCGATTGCGGAAGCCGCGTTTATCATTTCCAGCGGCGTTACCGAAACCCCTTGTCCATATGACGCAGTCGCGTAGTTTATGTCCCTGCCATGGTCAAGCTGGGTAAGATTTCCTTTGACTTCTCCGGGCAGTTTAATCCCGGTTAAATCCGCCAGACCGAATTGATACATATAATTTTTAAAAATGTCCTTGCCCATAGTCTGTTCCGCAAAAGTGGAACCAAGATTCAAAGAGTGCTCAATAACCTGAGTCATTGTGGTTTTGCCGTATGCCTTGTGGTCCCAGTTCATAATTTTGCTGCCGTTTAAAACCAAAAATCCTTTATCAACATAAGTGGTATCGGGAGTAATTTTTCCGCTGTCGATGCCGGCAGACATTGTCAAAATTTTGGAAACCGAACCGGGTTCGTATAAAGCCTGCACCGCGGGATTTAAAAAGTTTTTAATATCATATTTTGAATAAGTGTTCGGGTCAAAATCAGGCGAGCTCGCCATCGTAAGAATTTTCCCGGTTTTGGGATCCTGGACTATCAGAGTTCCGCCGGTAGCGCCCTTATCCGAAATTAATTTTTTTAAAATGTCTTCGGATTCGGCCTGGATGTTTCTGTCAATCGTCAAAACAACATCATCTCCATCGGAAGCCGCGACGATTTTATCACCCTGGACATCGGCGCTTTTACCGGCTAAATCATTTTCAAAATAAGATTCAACTCCGTATCTTCCTTTTTCCGTTGAGAAATCGGAAACTTCTTTGCCGTTGACCGGCGCGACAAATCCCAAAACCTGGCTGGCAAGATCGCCAAACGGATAAAACCGGGACATATCATTTCTGATATAAATTCCCTTTATATTGAGTTTTTGAACCTCATCAACAACATTGCCATCGGCTTTAACAGCCAAAGATTCATATTGGTCGTTCGGCTTGCTGAATCTTTTTTCCAGATCATCAACCGATACGTTAAAAATAGAAGCTAATTGAGCGGCATAATCGCGGACCGTCAATTGCTGCTCTTTAGCTGACTCCTGAAGCTCCTTGGGCACCGCGTAAATGGTCGGGAATTCCTTGTTCAAAACAGCGGGCACCAAATTATTATTTTTATCAACAAAATAAATGCTTCCCCTGTTGGATTCCAAAATGCCGCTCGCCAATTGCTGGTTTTCGGCTTTCGCTTCGTAAAAAGAATTTTTATTTACCTGCAGGTTATAAAGATTAAAAATTAAATAAAGATATAATGGGCTGAAAAGGAAAGCAATAATTGTAATACGCCATTTATTCTTCATAGATTTAACCCGCAAATAATATATTAGATTCCGTATCAAGTACGGAATGACACACCCCGAACCAATTACTGGTTGACAGACAGTACCGCCCCGGAATTAACCTGGTTTTTTACGTAACTTGGATTTTTATCAAGAACCAACGCCTGGCTGGCTACAAGCGATTGGAGTTTTTGCTGATCAAGCATTCCGTAAACGGAATTTTTTAGCTCCGCATTTCTTACTTCGGCATCGCGTAAAGTAATTTTAACGCTGTCAATTTCATGGCTGAGGTTTACTTTCTGATTATAAATAAAAATCCCTCCGATTGAAAGCGCTATCACGACGCCGATAAGCGATGATATTAAAATTTTCGTTTTGTCGCTGTTGGTTTGTATGTGATTTTGGATAATGGTCATTGTAAACATTAAATCACTAGAACAATAAAACATTAAAACAAATTTATGCCCTACTATTTTTTATGATTTTGTATTTTTGTTCCTTTGTTCTTGTGCTTTTATGATTTTATGATTTCTATTGCCCTGAGCTTTGCCGATCGACTTCTGGGATTATCCCTAATCTCCTCTTCTGAGGCGATTACCGGCTTTTTTGTTAAAATTTTTCCGATTTTATTTTTCTCCATATCGCGAAACTTATTTTTTACTATCCTGTCTTCCAATGAGTGAAAAGAAATCATCAGCGCTTTGCCTTCTGGTTTTAAAATGCCAGGCAAACTGTCCAAAACCTTTGTCAGATTATCCAGTTCTTTGTTTACGTAAATCCGCAGTGCCTGGAAAACTCTGGTTGCGGGGTTTATCCTTCCCTTTTCGTAATTTTTTGAAACCGCCATCTTTACCACTTCAACCAATCTGGTTGTTGTCAGAATCCTTTCTTTTCTTCTTTCTTCAACAATCTTTTTTGCAATCTGCCTTGAAAATCTTTCTTCCCCGTAAATGTAGAAAATGTCAGCCAATTCTTTTTCCGGAAATGAGTTTACAACCTCTGCGGCGGTAATCATCCGTTCCCCGCTTTCCTTTTCACTTTCCACTTCCCCGGTGTTATATCTCATATCAAGCGGCTCGTCATTTTGAAAACTGAATCCTCTGCCGGATTCATCCATCTGAACGGATGAAAACCCCAAATCTATCAGCAATCCGTCGGCTTTCGGCAATTTATCTTTCTTTAAAATCTCCGCGATATCCGCATAGTTTTTATTTTCAAAAATTAATTGAAAATTAGAAATTGAAAATTGAAAATTCGATTCAATCATTATTTTCCCTTTATCAATATTTTTACCATCCCAATCAACTGCCAAAAACTTACCCCGAAAATCCATTTTCTTTATGATTGAAACGCTGTGCCCTCCGCTTCCGAATGTTCCGTCAATAATAAATTCTCCCGGTTTCGGATTTAAAATTTCCATCACTTCATTTAAAAGAACAGGTGTGTGTGTCATAAAATCATCAAAACACTAAAACATTAAAGCAATAAAAAATTAAAATTCTTTAACTCCTGTTTTATGCTCTTGTGTTTTCATGTTTTTATGTTTCATTGATTAGATTCCCAATTCTCCCAGTTTTTCGGCGATTTCATCCGATGAGCTTTCGGTCTTTGTCTTATATTCTTTCCATTTTTCAACATCCCAAATTTCCATCCTGTTATAAATTCCCGCCACAACGGTTTCTTTTTTCAATCCGGCATATTCGCGCAAATAATCGGGAATTAAAATTCTTCCCTGTTTGTCCAATTCAACATCCATTGCTCCGGCAAGCATCAAACGCACAAACGCGCGGGAGTTCGCCTGCGCCAATGGCAATGCGATTAATTTCTGCGCCAAAGTTTCCCACTCTTTGTTCGTAAAAACAAAAAGACAATGATCCAGTCCCCTGGTAATAATCGCCCCGCTGGAAACTTTATCCCTGAATTTAACAGGAATGGCGACTCTGCCTTTTACATCTAAATTGTGCGTGAATTCTCCGATGAACATAGGAGTTATAAAAATTTTTAATTTATAATTTTAAATTTCTAAATAATTTTTTAATTTCTCAATTTTTAAAAATGACTTATTCCCCTTCTTAAAGCGAGGCATTATTTCCGAATCAGATTAAAATCTGCCGTGGAGGGAAAATTCCGAACTGACTTATCCCCCACTTTGGGTACTTATCCCCATAGTTATCCACATTTCCCCACTTTCATTTCATTTTAGGCCTTTTTGCCACTAAGTCAACAACAAAAAAACCCGCCTTTTGGGCGGGCAAAACTCCTTTGTTTATGCGGGGTTTTTATAACTTATTTATTGGCTTGAGGAGTTATCCACAAAAAATATATTTGAATGAATAAAATATTACAATCTAAATTTAAACCAACTCATCAATAAAAGGGTATTTAAACTTAAAAAATTCAACTTCAAAGCATTTTACCTTATTAAGATTAATGGAAAATTTTTTAACATAATATTTAAAAATTTTAATAAAAATTTGTCTGGTTAATTTTGGAGCTATAAGATTTTGTTCTTGTCTTGGTTCGCTATATCTAAGAAAACCATCTTTTAGCAAAGGGAAAATGGTTTTTATAAACATAGTAGCTTCAAGGTTGTTTAATCCTAAATCATGCGGAGTGTCAACAATACTGATATGCCTCTTTTTTATTTGTGGAGAAAAAGATTTTAAAAGATTTTCGATAGCGTATGAGTAAATAATAATCGCACCAATACCGACATTTTTTATCATTAGCACCCTTCCGAGATGTTTTGGATTCTTAGGAACTTTATTATTCTCTATATCTGGCATTAATGGTTTCCACAAGCTTTTTTCGTTTTCTTCCATAACCCTACCCGCTAAATATAAACTTATTGCTGTATGCAATTGATCATGATTAAAATTCATGTGCTCCAATACTTTATTGATAAACATTTAATTTTCTAAATTTTTATTATCAATATCAGTAATATAAACCGTTCCGTCTTTAAAAAATGGTTTAACTACAGAAATATCGTCGGCCATTCTGACATCAATATTTTCAGGATTTTCAGAAATTTTTAAAAATTTTTCTAATTCCTTTATAAAATCTTTGAGTTTCATATTTTATGTAATTCTATAATAACCACGGGATACAAAATCCAAATAATTTTTATCCCTTAAAATTTGCAACTGCTGGCGAATTTTATCTTTGATGTGCCTGTTTTCCGGATGCAACTGGCTTAATTCCCTTTCAAACGCATATATATCATCAAGTATAAATTCCTTTTTATTTATTTTATCAACACAACGCATAATATCAAGTAGCCATCCTTTTGCTTGAATTTCCATTTCTTCCCTCAAAAATAGCGTCTTTTTCCAATTTGCAAGCACTTTTTCTTTTGCTTCAATTTTACTGTCGCAAACAAAAAATATCTTTCCTGTTTGTGGAATATTTTTAATAATGATATTGCAACCAACCCAGCCGGCGCGACGAGCTGCCGGCGCCAATGGTTTTCTCTTTTCAATTATTCCCGGAACAAAAAAATGTTTTGGAATAACCAAGAAATCCCTAACTTCAAAATTATCCGGGTTGTAATTCAATAGAAAAAAATTGGGGTTATTGTCACCCGTCAATCTTTCAATCATCGTCCTATATGCCCCATCAACAATTTTCGAGCCAATCACATTTTGCTTACTTTTAAGCTCATAATCCTCATTACAATTAGAACAATAAAAATCACCGGCAGGATTGTTATTTTTATGCTTTTCAATTTTTAAACAGCCACAATTCGGACAAAAAATAAATTTATCGACCCACCGCTCCGTTAAAACACGCGCTTTTTGAGAGGCGCTTTTATAGTCATCTCCAATTTTATTATAAATATTTAAATTCATTGCGCGCGCATCTGGATTCGGGCCCCGTAACAAAACAAGTTTTAATAAGGGGCAGGCCAGAGACTTTTTTATGAATTTACTTTCCCATCCACTCTTCTTTCGGAATCCCAGATTGAGCGATAATTCCCTTTAAAGTTCTTGGTTTTAATATGCTGCTGCCGTGAAAAGGAACGCATACCTGCCTTGATTGACCGTTATAGTTTCCAAAATGAAGGTCTCCTCGCGGCAAGACGACGGGGTATTACATAAACTCGCTTCGCTTGCGCAATTGCCCTGAAAGCCAGCCGGCATTCGACCTGCATTGCGGCATTACTCGGACAAAACGCAAAACTTCGTATTGCGTTTTGCTCCTCATCCAGCCGCAATAAAACATATGACTCCCTTTTGTGTGCGAATGCGAGAAATTATATTTCTTTAAAAATCTTATAACTTCCTCCGCAGTCCAATTAAAGAGTCCGCGCGTCATATTGAATAATTAAAATGCCCGCGCTTATTTACGCAGGCATTAAAGATCTGCCAAAATTCCGACCAAGATTAAATTCCCCCGAAGTAAAGACATTTTTTGTTTGAGACGCTTTCTTTTCTTGAATATTCTGCCACATTTTTTCGTATTCCGCATCGGATTTTTGATTTAAAATAGCCGGACGCACCTTTATTTTTCTGGCAGACTCAACATAGCCGGAAAGCGCTTCAAACAAAAATAAGATAGCTTCTTGCGGAGTGCTTCCTTCTTCAACAATATTAAATTCCAAGCCAACCGCATACCATAAGCCGTCTTCCTTAAAAACTATATATCTTACCGATCCTTTTTGCAGAGTATTTTTATATTTTCCCATATTATTATGATATCACCATAAAAATCCTTTATCAAATTTAGCGCCGCGGGCACCAACGACTTCTGCAATGCGTCCCATTAGATTTTTTATGTGGATGCTGCAGGGATTGAACCTGCGACCTCTTCAATGTGAATGAAGCGTTCTACCACTGAACTAAGCATCCTCCTTCCCATACTATAACAAAAAACACCCGTATTTCAATCCGCCAATAAGGCGAGGTGTACGGGTGTTTTTTGAGATCCTTCACTCGCGCTCAGGATGACAAATACAAATCCTCCTAACCTCCTTTTATAAAGGAGGCGCAAGAAAAATTACTGCAATTCAACGGCTGCTCCGGCTGCATAGCGGCAGAGCAAGGCTTACTGCGGGACTTCGCTTCCGATTTGCTCCTTAGTTTTATCTTGATCTGAATGCTTCTTTAGGAGAGAGATATGAAGCTCTTATTGACGGTCCCAATCCGGAAATAATTCCGATCAATGATGACAGAAAAATCGTCAATAAGGCAAACCAAACCGGAGTGATAAATAGCTGGAATGATTTTCCCCCCAAACGATGCGCTATAATGTTTAAAATAAAATTAAAAAGCTGCCCTCCGACTATTCCCAAAACAACCCCGCAAATTCCGCCCAAAAGCCCCATAATAAATGATTCCATTAAAAACATATTTCTTACATCGCGGTTG
>DAHWFZ010000027.1 GCA_027336345.1 Candidatus Wolfebacteria bacterium | reverse complement strand
GCATCAATTTCAATGACATCCATGGCAGTGCCGCTGTCGATTTCCTTGCAGGCTTGGCATTCGTTGCACGGTTCGCCAAGCTGTTTGAACTTTTCATCGGCTTGCCTTTTTTGGCAGTTGGCGATTTTGGCAATCAACCGGGCTGTGGTTGTTTTGCCCGAGCCTCTGGGTCCGGAAAAAAGATAGGCGTGCGCCAATCTGCCGGTTCTGGCGGCATTTTTAAGGATTTGGACAATTGTTTCCTGGCCCAACACATCTTCAAGCTTTTTCGGCCTGTATTTGCGGTAAATTGCGATCATTAAAATAGTATAAAGGAGAATGTAAAAAGTATAAAGGCTTAATTGGACAATTATTTAAAGCGGATAATGCTGATGTTGATTTTTAAATATCTTAGGTAGATAATTTAAGCAGCTTTTAAAACAAAAAATATGAAAGTTCAGGAGAAAAATTATGAGTGAAATCTCAAGAAAGGACCAAGTTGTCATCCCATTGGCGCTTATTATTGACTGGGTTAAAAAACTGAGTGAAACCGAGCGTGCCGCTTATTCCAACGATCCGTTTGTAAAAAAATCAATAGAGCAGGCCATCGACGTAAAAAAGCAATTACAAGCATTTTTGCCAGAAGCGCAAACTCAGCAATAAGAAAGGACGGGGAAATGAGGACAAGAACAATTCTGAAGATGCCAGCACAACGGAAAAAGAAGAAAACTAGTATAAGTGTCAGCGCAACAGATTCAAAAAGTACCCAGGGTATCGGACACAACCATCCATTTTTTTCTCCCAGAAACAGAAACAGATGGACGGAGACGCGAGTCGAGCTCTAAGAAAGGGGAAATTTATTTTATGGATAAAAATGCGGAAGCAGGAAAGAAAAAGGTTGTATGGAACTCGTTTAAGACGGCGGTTAAAGACGGGGTGCGCTATGAGATATATGCATGCTCCGGATGTAAAAAACTTTGCCAGGCCGGATTCAGATTGAGCAAAGACCCTACTGAATGCATTGATGGGCGTACGGATCTTCCGTTTTTTAACCAGAATACATTTCAAAAGGAGGAGGTATGCATGGAATCATAATTGTAATGATTGCAGTAGTATTATTAGCAATACTCTTGGGAAGCTTTTTCATTTTTGCCCGGCGCTGGCATAAGCAAGACGATGAAATTTCTCCGGAACATTGCTGCGCCAAGGATGAATCGTCGGATGGTAATGATATAAAATTAGCGGGTCAGCCGGGACATGGAGATTTTGAGAAAAGGGAAGTGCCTGCGCACCCCGTTATTACTGAACAGGAGCTTGCGGTATCTTCCGAGGTTATGATGCAAATGGGAAGATGCGAATTGTAAGTGAATGCGATAACGGCTATCCGAAAGGGTAACCGCTTTACCCCTGCGCCAAAGTTTGGCTGCAGGGGTTTATTTTTTTGTAAATTTTAGCTAAGATTGGTATTATTCATAATTCAAAATTCATTATTCTTGATTCATTTTAAAAATATGCTGGACATCAAATTTATCAGGGAAAATAAGGATATAGTGAAGGAAAATTGCGCAAACCGGAATATCAAATGCGATATTGGCCGGCTTTTGGAATTGGATGAAAAAAGAAGGGGATTGATTGCGAAGATTGAAGAAATGAAAGC
>DAHWFZ010000056.1 GCA_027336345.1 Candidatus Wolfebacteria bacterium | reverse complement strand
TTTAAGTTATGTAAAAAAATGGATGAGAAAATAAAAGATTCTGATGAATCCGTTTCAAGAGAACAAGCATTGGAAGAAGAGCTGGAACGGTATAAACAATTAATGGAGGGCACCCCCCTTTCCATCAGGGTTTTTGATAGCACCGGAAAAATTATTTTTATAAATAAAACCGGAAGAAAAGAATATTTTTTAAAAGACACCGACGACATAAGCAAATGGGACTGGCTTAGCACCATAAAAAAAGAGTACCAGCAGTCAGCTCTGGAGGCTTTTAAAAGAGGCCTGCAGGGAGAAGTGTCCCGAATTGATTTTGAGCACACTCCCGAAGGATCCGCCCACCGATGGTGCGAAAGCCTTATTGCTCCCATCAAAGACACCCGGGGAAAAATAACAGGACTTTTGTTCTATTCCCTTGATGCCGGCGCAAAAAAAGCGGCGGAAGCCGAACTGGCGCAAAAAACAAAAGACCTTCAAAGCCGAAATAAAGAGCTGGAAAATATGAACAAACTTATGGTTGACAGGGAACTAAAGATGGTTGATCTAAAGGAAAAAATAAAAAAACTGGAAGAAAAAAATTTTAAGCAATAAAAATAAATCTCCCAGTCGTATGAGTTGGAATTAAGGCTTAACGTGACAGCTGCGCAATCCAAAATAAAATTGCGCAATGCCCTTGCGTTTAAGTTATGCAAGAAATGGATCAAAAAATAAAAGATTCAGAAGAGTTGGAAGGCTATAAACAATTGGTGGAAACGACTCCGCTTTGCATTAAAGTCTTTGATGCGGCGGGAAAATTAATTTTTATCAACAAAGGAGGCAGAAAAGAACATTCAATAAAAGACACCGATGATATAAGCAAATGGGATTGGGTCGGCACCGTTAAAAAAGAATACCAGCAAGCCGCAATGGAAGCTTTTAAAAAAGGACTTCAGGGAAAAACATCGCATATAACATTTGAACACACTCCCGAAGGATCCGACCATCAGTGGTGCGAGGGCCTTATTTCTCCCATAAAAGACGCCAATGGAAAGGTAAAGTCCGTTTTGTTCTATTCCCTCGATGCCAGCGCCAAAAAAACAGCGGAAGCCGAGCTGGCGCAAAAAGCAAAAGATCTTCAAAACAGGAACGAGGAATTGGAAAATATGAATAAACTTATGGTTGACAGGGAACTAAAGATGGTTGATCTAAAAGGAAAAATAAAAGAGCTTGAAGAAAAACGGAATGCCTCAAATAACTGACATAAAGAATCCGGCGTAACACCGGAGTTTTTTATGCTCCGATGTTTTGGTACTTTAATGTTTTCATGTTCTAATACTTTCATGCTTTAATGTTTTAATGCTTTAATGTTTTCTTGTTCTAGTGTTTTACTGTTTTACTGCTCCCGCGTTTCATTCATTTTCCCCTGAAAAGGTTGAATACAATATCCTGCCGTTTTCAAAAATATGAAAATGCCCGGTTTCTTCGGAAACCGTAAATACAGTTGTTCCTTTGAGCATATATGAAGCTGTTATGGCAGCCAGATGGCGCATATGGACTTTTTGCATAAATCCGAATTGGGTTGAGAGATCGGCAAACCTGCCCGGGTTAATTTTATCAGCCGCAACTTTAGGTCTGAGCCCCTCAATCATTGCGCCGGAATGGACAATATTCCCGGCTGAATCAACCAAAATGGCGCCGTCAAAATTTACTGTCTTGACTATCCCCTGGCGCGTTTTCTCGGACGCCTGCCTTTTTACATTAATATTGTGCCCGGCGAAAATATCCTGCGAAGCATCCGGGGTATCGGCAAATTTTTTCCACTTATTGCTCCATCCCAAAATTACGAAAAGCCCGAAGCTTTTTCTCCTTTTAATAAGATGCAAAATAATCTCCGCCATCCTGATTTTAAGTATAATTGGCAGTTCATTTTTTGATTGCATCAGATTTCCCTGAATTTTTTCAAGTTGTTTTTGCATCTTTTCCATGCCCTGTAGTAGAACTGCGATAGTAATTTATAAATTTAACATTTTTATAAATATTTATGGCATTCTTTTAAAATACATTTTTATGCTCCTGTAATAAATTTGCAATAAATTAAGTTAAATAAATCGCAGTTTCACTACGGGGCATGTATTTATATTAGCATAAATTACATCCTGTTTGCCGCCTGTCATTCCCGCGGAAGCGGGAATCCAGTTCCCCAACCAAAAACCTCCATTATCCCCTGAGCGCAGCCGAAGGGTAATTAAAAACCTCCCCAACATTACGTCAGAGAGGTTTTAATTACATATCTTCGCCTTCTTCCTCTTTCACCTTGGTAGCCATCATTTCCTTAATCTGATCCACAGTCATGTTTTTTTCAGATTCCATGGCATCAATTTTATCTTTATGCACATCTTCGGCATGACTAAACATTTCCTCGACAACTTCTCCGGCTGTTTCGCCCTTTGCCACAAAATCGCACTCCGGCGTTCCCAAATCTTTACAGGCCAATGTCCTCATATTTTTTAAATTAAATTCAAAACGACCTTTATGTGCAAATTTATCCTTTATATACTTTTATGAAAATCAAAGCCAAAATTGTAAAAACAACAAGCGCCAATAAAATCGCTTTTCCAGTCCCCAGCCTTGGAGCCGCAAAATGAATAACCAGCATGTACGGAATCCAGCAAAAAATAGTGCCGAGCAAAACATAAAGCGAATGTTTGGATACGGCCTCGGCTCCCTCAATATGCCCTATAAAAATATACGACAGCCACGTAAACACCGGAAACAATGCCGCCATCCGCGATATCAAAGGATGCCCGGCAATTTCAAAATAAGTTATTGACGCGGTTACAATGCCTCCGACAAAAAACGCAAAAATATAGTCAATCATTTTTTTATTTCAAATTATATTTCCATCCTCAAATCATCCCCGAACCATTTTCTGTAAAATGTTTCATATTGTCCGGATTCCTTAATGTTTAAAAACGCCCTGTTTATTTTTTCGCGTAAACGGCTGTTTTGCTGCAATGCAATCCCGTAATCTTGCTTGTCGAATATTTCTCCGACAACTTCAATCTCATTATCCTTATCGGTTTGTTCATAGTAAACGGCAGCCGGCGCATCAAAAACAATCGCATCAACCTCATTATTTTTTACCATTTTATACGCCTCATTGATTGTTGAAACGCCTGTTATTTTAGCGCCGATTTTCTTTAAAATATTTTCGCTTGTAGTGCCTTCTACCGTGGCGACTTTTTTATTCGCCAAATCCCTGCTGCTGTTTATTTCCCCTCTTACTTTTTTCACTGCCAAAAAAGCCGTAACTTGAGCGATAAGCAAACCAAAAATCGCAACGCCGCCAACTATGATAAAAATCGTTATCACTCTTCCGATCCAAGTATGGGGAACATAATCTCCGAAACTGTCTGTCGACATTGAACAAATTACCAGCCATATTGATTCAAAAATTCCGGGAAAATAATTTTTGCTGAAAGTTCCGACGCCCTTTTCCGCGAACCATAACAAGTTACCAAAAATGAAAGCAAATGCCGAAACGCCTATCAAAGCGGATTTTATGATTTTACTCCCTTCAACAAGAATATTCTTTGCGCTCTTCAGCAATTTTTGTTTATTTCTGTTTTTATTTACAGAAATCAAAAGACCGGAGTTCAACGTCGGATGGGAGAAATCAACAATTTTTTCTCTTGCTTCGTTAATGGTTATTCCGGCCAATCCAATATCAACACCTTTTTTCGCCAGTAACGGAATTATTTCCTTAAAATTGTATTTTTCATATTCAAAATCAACACCGATTTCCTTGGCAATCGCTTCCCATAAATCTATTTCAAATCCTTTAAATTTATTGCCTTCGGAAATAATCAACGGAGAAAAATCTGCAACGGCAACTTTTAATTTTTTGCTCATAATTTATATTTTATAGAATATTCCGGCGGTTACAATGCCTCCGACAAAAAACGCAAAAATATAATCAACCATTGATTAATTATACAACAGGAAAATAAAATTTCCTATTTTATAATTATTTTTGCCGTTGCGAGATACTCCGTACAATCTTGCTTTCTGTCATTGCGAGTCCGCTCCGGGCGGACGCGGCAATCTCATTTTTTTATTCCTCTATTATCCTCCCCTGTCATTCTGACACAAGGAAGAATCTCATTAAAATTAACACCAAGGAACTATTTTACTTCAAAGAGGATGAAATAGGCAACTACTTTTAAAAAACAACAAAATTAGTTGCAAATTACATAATGCAAATATTCTGTCGTTTTGTTTGCTTTATAATTTCTATTTTTTGACTTGTCCGCTTTAAAACGGCTATATTCTTTTGTAAAATACCCGTATTTACCCCGCGAACTCATTATTTTCTTAATATCCTCCAAAGTCATTAAGCCCTCGTTGTTATAACTCAAAAAGATATATTTCGCCTTAGCTTTCAACATTAAATCCTGAAACGCTTTTTTTACTTGAGATCTTGAACAATAAAGTGATTTTTGATCTTGATAATCACGCAATCCAGTTTTCCCATAAATATTTGGATTGTCATATTTGGCAATAGTTTCAAGTAAATGATAATTTGTCGCGTATTGTCGTTGATTATATGGAGGGTCCAAATACAAAATATCACCTTTCACTTTTTTTAACACTTTATTAATATCCTCATTAAAAATATTATGATCCTGTTCGTTAATTATTAATTCAGCCGGTTTTAAAACTAATTTTTTTTGAGCAGTTTTTTTTAATTCTTTTAAAAACGCACCATAAACAGCAGCAGTATTGGCATATTTGTCGATTGACTCAACCAAGCTTGCAATTAAAAAATAATATTCATTATCAGATATCAATTTTTTATTTTTCCAATCTTCAATTTTTTGGCGAATAGCATCGCATTTCATCCCATTTTCGTCTGAAAAATATTGTCGCTGTTCTTTTTTATTTTTTGTTCCGCCAAAACAATAATTTTTATAGATAAAACCTTTTACACCTTTTGAATTTGATAAATAATCACAAACAAAATCTTTTCGATTTTTTACCTCAATGCTCTTTAATTCAGGAATTTTATTTATTAACTTTAAAAAAGGTAATTCTTTATGGTTTCCGATATAATGTCTATTTAAAACATAGCTATAATATTGAATATCATTCGCTATAATTTTATAGCCCTTCTTTTTAAAATGGCTTCCCACAACTCCAGTTCCCGCGAATAAGTCGCAAAAAGTATCGCAGTTTTTATCAACTACTTTATTAATTGATTCGTCTAAAAATTCCAGCAATGATAATTTACTCCCAATATAATTCATAACTAATAATTTACTTTTTCAAAAACTAAATTATCACCATCTAAATAATATTCGATATATTTTAAATTCTCGCACCTTCTTAAATTCAGGGAATTAAATTCTTTAAAGGTGGTGATAATTTTTTGATATTTTTCTGTCTGTTTATTTTTTATCTTTTTTGAAATTAGAACAGGTTGGATATCACTCTGTCTGTTTGGAGTATAATATTGCTCAATCCAATCTATATATCTTTGAATTTGTTTAGTATTTATTACATCCGCTTCAACAGATTTCAACTCAATTGGTATTAAGACTCTTTGATTATTTACATCTATCGAAAGCATTACATCAATACGTTGCATGCCAACACCGCAGGAAACTTCATTGCCCAACCATTCAAGATCAAGATTTTGCCCCAAAATACAATTATCAAGAGAATTGTTCACGCCTTTTCCAATATTTCTTACGATATACGCTTGTAAATGTGTTTCAAATGATTTGCCTGCTCTGTATTTAGAAACTAATCTTGGAAGCAGATTGATTTCCTCTTTTCTACCAGTATAGATGTTTTTATTCTCGGCAGTTAAAATTATCTTTTGACTATCCTGATCGAAAGATAACTTATGATTACCGACATTTATTTCTTGCCTTGAATTTTTATCTCTGATTAATTGGCACAATTTTTCTGCTTCGTAAATTGTTATCATTGTATTTCCT
>DAHWFZ010000041.1 GCA_027336345.1 Candidatus Wolfebacteria bacterium | reverse complement strand
CGAATTGCGGAAAAATAAATATAATGTCGTTAAAATAAACGGCACACCTGCTCCATACAAAGTCCACCGGCAGATGGTCGAATATTTTAAGTAGATAATATACTGTCTGCGTGGAGGCAATAATGTATAAGGGGTGTCATTCCCGCGAAAGCGGGAATCCATAACAATGAACCGGTATTTTGTTTATATATTATCAAGTACGCGAAACGGGACTTTATATGTCGGAATAACCAATAATTTAAAAAGACGAATTTATGAACATAAAAATGGTTTAGTTGAAGTATTTACTAAAAAATATAAAGTACATGAGCTAGTTTATTTTGAGCAAACTGATAATGTGTACAGCGCGATCCAAAGAGAAAAACAAATAAAGAAGTGGAATCGGCAATGGAAAATAGAGCTTGTTGAAAAAGAAAATAAAAATTGGGAAGATTTATATTTTAAAATTTAAAGTATGTCATTCCCGCGGAAGCGGGAATCCAAAAGGTCATAATATTAACTAAAACGTAAAAATAGATTCCCGTTTTTACGGGAATGACACGAATATGGTCAATATTTATACAAAAGAAGAAGTTAGTAAAATTAATTTATCCGGGAAAATTCTGGCAAAAACTTTACGGCTTCTCAAAAACGAAGCCAAAGAAGGCGTTTCCTTGAAAGCTTTGGACAAAATAGCTCATGATTTTATAAAAGACAGCGGCGCCGAGCCTGCGTTTTTAAATTATCAGCCGGAAGGCGCAAACCATCCGTATCCCGCGTCAATTTGCGCTTCTATAAACGATGTCGTCGTTCATGGAACACCCACTGATTATAAGCTGCACAGCGGTGATATTTTAAAAATAGATGCCGGAGTTAAGTTGAACGGTTTTTATTCCGATGCCGCATTTACGGTTCTTATAGGAGAGGGGACAAAGGATGCGAAAAATTTGATTAAAGCAACTTATACCGCGCTTGAAGAGGTTATCAGGCATGTTAAACCTGGCAATCGCATAGGAGATTTGGGCTGGGCAATCGCAAAAACCGCCGATAGGTTTGGGGTTAATGTTATTGTCGGATTAACCGGGCATGGCGTCGGGTATGATCTTCATGAAGATCCTGTAATTTACAATTTTGGCGACAAGGGCCATGGGATGGAATTAAAACCCGGAATGGTCTTAGCCATTGAACCGATGTTTTCAGCCGGCACAAGCCAAGTTATGCAGCTTAAAGATGAAAGCTGGGCAACCAAGGATGGCAGTTTGTCCGCTCATTTTGAACATACAATAGCGGTTACAGAAAAGGGACCAATAGTATTGACAAGCTGAAATAAATGTGTAATTATTATTTTAGGTCATTTTAGGAGTTAAATTTAGTAATTTAAAAGAAAGGAGGTGGATACGATTGACAAACTCAGGAGTAGTCGCATTCGGATTTGGAGTTCCGAGCAGTATAGTTTCAAATAGGGAGATTGCCATTATCGCCGGATGGAAGGCGCGCGAGCTTAATGCGCCGGTATTTACACAGCTTGATGTCCAAGTTGCTCTGGGTATTGGCGTGACTTTCGTGACGGAGAAACCCGGTAGCCCGCCGCCTACTCTGGTAATAGCCAGAGAAGCTGTTCAGTGGGCAAAGCAGAGGAAGATTAATATGCTTTGGATTTCCGCTGCAAGCCCGCATCTTTGGCGTTGCATCCGCGATCTTGACTATGCGATTAAAGAAGCAAAAGCGCAGATAAACATCAATATCTGCCCCGGTATTTCCAACGTGAGATATACAAACTGGTTTTGTCCTGATTCCACGCAAAAAAGGACGCAATCGCACGACGCATGGCAGAAAAGAGAAAAAATTCTCCGGAAAATGCCAATGTGGATGTACCGGCTGGTTACGCGGCTTCTGGGTTAAATCTGCCTCACCTCAAATCCCCGATGGGTTTTATAACATCGGGGATTTTTATTTGAACATTTTTTATTTTTTGATATACTGTAATGAATTAAATGAACCCGCATCTCTCAATAATAATTCCGGCATATAACGAGGCTAAAAGGCTTCCGAATACGCTAATTGATATGAAACGCCACCTTGAAAAGGTGGATTTTCCTTATGAGGTTATTGTGGTTGA
>DAHWFZ010000040.1 GCA_027336345.1 Candidatus Wolfebacteria bacterium | reverse complement strand
CTTGAACGCGAACGCGGCATAACCATCAAGATGGCCCCGGTCCGCATGGTTTACACGCCGGCAGTATCGGACAGGATTCAGACAGTAACAGACAGTAAGGCAAGCGGTGATTTTTTATATGAAGAACTCACATATAAAATTAGAGGAGCTGTTTTTTCAGTGCGTAAACAATTAGGATTAGGGCATAAAGAAAATATATATCATAAGGCATTGGAGATTGAATTTAGAAATGTCGGGTTAAAATTTGAAAGTGAAAAAATTATAGACGTTTTTTATGAAGGTGAAAAAGTTGGCGTTTATAAGCCTGACTTTGTCGTTGAGGATAAAATTTTAATCGAACTAAAGGCTTTGCCGCTTATCGGATCTCAGGAAGAAAAGCAGGTCTGGAACTATTTAAAGGGAACACGCTATAAATTGGCTTTATTGATAAATTTTGGATACAAAGAGGCTGCGATAAATAGAATTGTAGATACTAAAAAAATTCAGCAACTGTCCGCGTCAGGTCAGCGTAGTTCCGCGCAGATTGAGTATGTTCTCAACCTGATAGATACTCCCGGGCATCCGGATTTCGGTTACGAAGTGTCGCGCGCGTTCAAGACTGTTGAAGGCGCGATTTTATTGGTTGACGCTTCAAAGGGGATTCAGGCGCAGACTCTGGCTAATTTTGAAATGGCCAAAAAATCGGGACTGAAAATAATCGGCGCGGTAAATAAAATTGATCTTAATTTGCCGCAAACCGAAAGTATTATTAAGGAAACCGCGCAATTGTTGCAATGCCCGGAAAGCGAAATTTTTAAAATCTCCGGCAGGACCGGGCAGGGAGTTGAAGAAATTTTAAAAGAAGTCATTGAACAGGTTCCGGCGCCGTCGGTAAAAGGCAACGGAAAATCCGCATTGATTTTTGATTCTCTTTATGACGATCACAAGGGCATAATCGCGTTTGTCAGGGTTTTTAACGGCGAGTTCAAGGCTTTCCAGGAAACCAAACTCGTGGGCGCCGGGATTAAATTCAAAGCAAAGGAAGTCGGGTATTTCAGCCCGCGCTTGAAAGCTTCCGACAGCATTGAGACCGGTGAAATCGGTTACATTGCCACCGGCATCAAAGACCCGGATAAATTGAAAATCGGGGATACTATCGGAGAGGAATCATTAATCGGGTATGAATTTCCGCAGCCGAGGGTTTTCGTTTCTTTTTTTCCGGAAGAAAATGACGATTATGAGGAACTCAGGAAGTCGTTCCAAAAATTAAGGCTTACCGACCCGGCGCTGAAACTGGATCCGGATTCAAACGAAGTTTTGGGCAGGGGGTTTAAAGTCGGGTTTTTGGGCAAGCTTCATTTTGAAATAACCAGCCAAAGGCTGGAAAAGGAATTTAATATTAAAACCGTGAATAGTTTTCCGTCCGTGTCTTACAAGGTAAAACTGTCGCAGCACAAGGACTATTCTTTTATTGATAACCCGAAGGACTTGGCCAATGAATATGACGAAATTTGGGAGCCGATGATAAATCTGGAAATTATCGCGCCGTCGTCTTATCTGGGCAGCATTTTAAAATTGAAAGATCCTTTCAGGATGGGCGATATGGACACCCAAAATATCGGCGACAGGATTTTAATCAAGACAACGATGCCGTTGATGGAGCTTATCACTGATTTTGACGATAAATTAAAGTCTGTGTCGCACGGCTTCGCGTCATTTAGCTATGATATGGGGCAGTATCAAAGGGCCGACTTGATTAAGATTGATGTGCTGATTGCCGGTGATTTGGTTGTCGGTTTGTCGCGCATTATTCCCAAAAAAGATCTTGACTATGAAGCAAGGCAAATGGCCGGCAGGCTGAAAGATTTGCTGCCCAAGCAGCAATTTACGCAGGCCATACAAATCGTAGTCGGGAGCCGGGTTATCGCGCGCGAAACAATCCCGGCGATGAAAAAACTTTTGGGCAGTTTCGGAAAAACCGGCGGCGACAGGACGAGAAAAATGAAGCTTTGGAAAAAACAGAAAGAAGGGAAAAAGAAACTGCTCAGCATGGCGAAGGTGAATGTTTCCGCCGAGGTATTCAAGGAATTATTGAAAAAATAAGGGAGTATTCGCATTGTCAGATAGATTTTTTTTACTTAACAGGTTAAAATTATGGCATGTTGCGTATAATTATTATCAGTGTCTTAATAATTTTTATCGTGGTTGTCGGATTTCAGGTATCGCTGTTGTTTAAAGAAGAAAGCGGATTGAAATCCGATCTTAACCAATTAAAAGACAAATCCGCGTCTTTTAGCAATGAAAATAATGAATTGCAGCAGCAGATTGATTTTTTATCCCGGGCGGAAAATTTGGAAAAACAGCTGAAAGCGCAGTTTAACTATAAAAACGTTGGAGAAAAAATGATGATATTGGTGCCATAAGGGGTCACGAGAACACTGGAGCATAAAAACATTAAAACACAGGGCATTGGAATATGATGCATAAAAAATTACCTTCGCATAAAAATATATTTCTGATTTTAATAGCCGCCGCATTTGCCGGCTTTGTTATTTACCTGTTTGCGAGCCAGTATTATCCGGTGGCATTCGTCAATAACAGCCCGATATCAGCAGGCGATTTTAACCAGAGCTATGGCATCAGTTATAATTATTATTACAATAGCATCAAGGCCGCGGGCGAGGACGTTTCAATTTTAAAATCAGATGACGCGATCAAGGAATTAAAACGGGCTACTTTGGATGCCTTGGTTGATCAAAAACTTATAGATGAAGAATTGCAAAAAAGGATAAATCCGGATGATTTGAACCGGATGATCCGGAATAAATTAAGCTCAATTGATTTTAATTCCGATAATTTTAAAAAGGGATCTTTGGCTTTGTACGGTTTTTCCGTTGACAGCATTAAAAAATTTGTCCTGATCCCCAAGGAAAAGGAGGAAATATTGGCTGGCCGTTTGGTCTTGGATAATAATCCGCAGTTTGCCGACATAGATGATTGGCTTAAGCAGAAAAAATCAGAAGCGAAAGTTGAAATTTTAATTTCTCAATTGTATTGGAATAACGGGGAGGTGGCGGCAAGGTAAGCTACAAAGTTGAAAGTCCATAAAGCATAAAGAAATTTTATGTTAAATTACGAAAATTTTATCGTGCCATCCCGAGCCCTGCCTGCCGGCAGGCAGGTTGCGAAGGAGCTGGGTTATAGATTCTTCGGGAGTACCTCAGAATGACGTGTTTTGTCTGTCATCCTGAGGTAACCCGAAGGATCTCCTGCTTGGTTATATTAAATGAGATTCTTCCGAGTACGTCAGAATGACACCGGCAAGCTCAGACAATAAAACATGGAGAATTTTAGTTGTGCACATTTTAAATTTAACAATTATTGCCTGAAGAGCTATAATATAATTTATAAATAAAAAAAGGTCGTGAAGTGAAAAAATACTATGAATAAAATAATAAAAAATGTAGGTTTGGCTGTAATAATAATCGGGTTTGCGGGAACGGCGTTTGCGGCCAATGCCGCTGATCAAAATGCGGCGGCAAACACTGAAAATCGCGCAGCCACTTCCACTGTCAAAATTGATAAAGCTCAGGAAAGGATGCAGCTGCTCAGGAATTCGGCGATGAGGGTTGAAAACAGGTTTGATGTGAATATCAGAACCTTGGATTCTTTGTCGGCGCGCATTGCCAGCAGAATCGGCAAACTTCAGCAGCAGGGATACGATATGACCGAAGCAAAAGCGAAACTGAATGAAGCAAATACGGCGATACAAGCCGCTAAAGATGCGGCAACCGCCTTACAACAGGGAATTGACGGCGCGTTTTCCGCCGCTCAGCCTAAAGTTGCTTTCAATAAAGTCAGAGTCCAATTGGTTAAGGGCGTAATGGATCAAATAAAGGCCGCGCACAAAGCTCTTGTTGATACGGTTTCAATTTTGATGAAAACGGCCAGCCCGTCCGGAAATGCGACTTCCACGGATGCATCTTC